>NZ_JBHZAV010000220.1:0-14476 GCF_042754445.1 Embleya sp. NPDC059213 | reverse complement strand
GTGCTGCCCCACCCCGGCGCCCGCCGTCTCCACCACACCCCCCCCCACGCCACACCCGCGTGCCGCCGCCCTCCCGGCCCCCCCCCCCCGCCGCTCTTTCCGTTGTCACCCACCCGGCGCATTCGCCGTCCCGTATGGGCTACCCGGCCCGGGTGGCTTACGAGCTACGCGCGCACCACGGCGGTGCCGACCGCCTTGTCGTGGAACCCGCGCCCGTCCCGGTCGTAGATCGCCGGCGGGATCACCAGGCACAGCAGGAAGGTGCGCACCACGACCGCGAGCGGCAACAGCGTGTCGCGGGTGACCGACACCACCCGGATGCCCATGATGCGCTTACCGAAGGTCCAGCCGATCGTGCTCACCAGGAGCAGGTTCTCGGCGGCGAACAGGGCGAGGGTGCCCCAGCTCGTCCCGGGGTCGTTGAGGTCGCCACCGCCCAGGAAGGACAGTGCGATGATGTAACAGATGCTCCAGTCGATCAGCAGGGCGATCAGCCTGCGTCCGGTCGGCGCGAGCGAGTTGGGTCCGTCCTCGGGCAGCCCGAGACGCTTGCCGCGGTAGCCGAAGTCTTCGGCCGCCGCCCCGGGGGCCTGTTTCCGCGATGCGGTCGTGTTCTCGTCCACCCGTCCAAAGTAGACGAGCCGGGCCGATTCACCCGCCCCGGGGTGCGCGTGAGGAGGTTGATCATGGGCATGCATCCAGGCAAGACGGGCTAGACCGTACGGGTGTGTGCGTAACATCCCGGAAACACGAGGGACACCGACGGGAAACCGCTCCCGCCTACCTTCATGGCCTAGTGGCCACCGGGGAGGAGGCCGCTCCCCGCGAACGCAACTACCCGCGCCTGGCGCCGGGTCGAGGAGGATTGATGTTCAACAACGCCGAAGAGGTGTCGCGATACATCGCCGACAACGACGTCAAGTTCGTCGACGTTCGTTTTTGCGACCTGCCTGGCGTGATGCAGCACTTCACGGTCCCGGCGAAGACGTTCGACCCGACCGAGACGCTGGCGTTCGACGGATCCTCGATCCGCGGCTTCCAGGCGATCCACGAGTCGGACATGGCGCTTCGCCCCGACCTGTCCACGGCGCGGCTCGACCCGTTCCGCAAGGACAAGACGCTCAACATCAACTTCTTCATCCACGACCCGCTGACGGATGAGGAGTACAGCCGCGACCCGCGCAACGTCGCGAAGAAGGCCGAGCGCTACCTCGCCGGCACCGGGATCGCCGACACGGCGTACTTCGGCCCCGAGGCCGAGTTCTACGTGTTCGACAGCGTGCGCTTCTCGACCGGCGCGAACGAGTCCTTCTACCACATCGATTCCGAGGCGGGCGCCTGGAACACCGGTGCGGAGGAGAACAACCGCGGCTACAAGGTCCGCTACAAGGGCGGCTACTTCCCGACCCCGCCGGTCGACCACTTCGCCGACCTGCGCGCGGAGATCTCCCTGGAGCTGGAAGCCGCGGGCCTGGAGATCGAGCGCCAGCACCACGAGGTGGGCACCGCCGGCCAGGCCGAGATCAACTACAAGTTCAACACGCTGCTGGCCGCGGCCGACGACCTGATGCTGTTCAAGTACATCGTCAAGAACGTCGCGTGGCGCAACGGCAAGACCGCGACCTTCATGCCGAAGCCGATCTTCGGTGACAACGGCTCGGGCATGCACTGCCACATGTCGCTGTGGACCGACGGCTCGCCGCTCTTCTACGACGAGCAGGGCTACGCGGGGCTGTCCGACACCGCCCGCTACTTCATCGGCGGCCTGCTCAAGCACGCCCCGTCGCTGCTCGCCTTCACCAACCCGACGGTGAACTCGTACCACCGCCTAGTCCCGGGCTTCGAGGCGCCGGTCAACCTGGTCTACTCGCAGCGCAACCGCTCGGCCTGCATCCGCATCCCGATCACGGGCAGCAACCCCAAGGCCAAGCGCGTCGAGTTCCGCGTCCCGGACCCGTCGGCCAACCCGTACCTGGCCTTCGCCGCCCAGTTGATGGCGGGCCTGGACGGCATCAAGAACAAGATCGAGCCGCTGGAGCCGGTCGACAAGGACCTGTACGAACTGGCCCCCGACGAGCACCAGGCCGTGCCCCAGGTCCCCGGCACCCTCGCCGAGGTCCTCGACGCGCTGGAAGCCGACCACGAGTACCTCCTCGAAGGCGGCGTCTTCACCCAGGACCTGATCGACACCTGGATCGAATACAAGCGCACCAAGGAAATCGACCCGGTCCGCCTGCGCCCGCACCCGCACGAGTTCGAACTCTACTTCGACATTTAATCGTCGGAGCAAGCGACCCGCGTCGCCGAGCCGTACAGGCTCCCTGACCAACCCGGCCGCCCATCAGTGGGTCGTCGTTGGTCGGCGTCGGGCAACGCTGCACGGCCCCGAGACGGCCCCGGAGACCACGAGTCCCGGGGCCGTCTCGGCGTTGACGGGATTCCGTGTGCGGGCTGTGGCACCCGACCCCGTTCCGCTGCAAGACTCGGTCAATGAAAATCGGGGAGCTGACCCGCGACGCCGTCATGCAGGCCCTTGCGGAGTGCGATCGACCGGAACCGAAGAGTTCCTCGAGACCTACGGCTTCAGGCCGGCCCGAAAGTACGTTCTTGCTTGCATGTGCCGGACAGCAACTCGAATCCCCTCAGGGCCCATCGTTGACTTCGCCGATGGGCCCTGGCGTGTCGGCTACGCCGCAGGTATTTCGGGGATGCGCCAGACAATCCCGAACCGCTCGGCATCGGGCAGTCCGAACGGGCCAACCGGGCCGATCTGTTTGATCAGATAGCCGAAGATCATGTGATGTGCTCCCTCCGACACCTCATCCCAGGTTTCCGGAGTCACGATCATCACCTCGCGCATCAAGCTCAGGTCCGACTCGTTTTCCAGCATCTCCGCTCGTTCGTCTCGGTCCATCGTCTCGTCGGCGCGCATGGCGCGGATCGATTCCGCGAGAAGGTTGGGCTCTCGGCCCAGCCGCCGGAGGATCTCCTGGCACCCATATCGGAAAGCTGCCTGCGCATTGATGGCCTCGCGGTCGGGATTGCCGTAGCCGTACGGCGCGCCCTCCTCCGCCCCGACGTAGTCACCTTTCAGCATGTGCAGCAGGACCCGCAGCGTGTGTTCGACTCCCTGTTCCTCGATTTGCCGAGCCATGATGCGGACCCAATCGTCCTCCGACATCAGTGGTTCGTGCGGCACGGCGAGCGACGGATGGATCTCGATGGCACTGAAGGGGTTGATCACCACGCCCATGACCTGCTCCGGTGTCCACTTGCCGTCCTCACCTCCCCAGCCGCTGTTGACGAGCTCCTGGAACGACTTCAGCGCGCCGGATTCTCCCTCACCGATCGCGCGCCACAGCGGCAGGAACCTGGCTGTCTCGGACTCCTCGTCCCGGGGTGGGCTGCACAGCCCGGCGAGGACCACGACGATGTCGTGGACGGTCTCCCAGCGCGGCACCCGTATCCCGTTGACGGCAGAGCGCACGGTTTCATGGCTGGCGTCCGACAACTGGTCGTCGCGGCTGCGGATGAGGGTGCTCACCTTGCGAAAGCTCGAGCGTCCTGCCGCGCGGTGCAGTTCCTGTAATGCCTCGACCAACTCGCGATGTGAACCCGTCGGTTGGGGTGTGCTGTTGGACGCTGCCAAGGGGATTCCTCCGTGCTTGCGGTGTCAAGTTTCGCCAACACGGTAGAAGTCGCAGGCCAGGGCCGAGTCAGTATTCGTCAAGTTCGCCGTTGCGCCCGCCAAACCGTGACTTGTGGCCGATCGGCGAGGTCAGCATGGAGGAGGCGCCGAAGGAGCGCCCACCTCCGAGGAGTTGCCCCGTATGCATATCCCTGCCTATGCCCATGCCACCATCCGCGCCGCCTTGCCCAACATGCCCACGTCGCGACACGTGGGTGGGCTGGACTGCTGTCTCTGCGACGATTCGTTCGGTGAGGACCTCGCCGCCATACCGCTCGGGCCGACACCGACGTCCGGGCTGTTCGGGTGCCGCCCCTGTCTGACCCGGTCGGTCACCCGGGCGCGACGGACCCGCGACGCCGCACGGGTCCAGGATGCCGAGCGGGCACGAGCGGAGGCTGCGGCCTGGATGCCGGTGCGAGAACGCCATCTCGGTCGGCTCGTCAGCGTGCGGCAGGCTGCCGAGGCCGTGGCCGACCTGGCCCGGGGCGACGACACCGCGGCACTGCGGGTCGCATGGCTGCTGATCTCGCTCGAGTCCGCGTACACCTGGGTTCCGGAAGTGCCGGAACCGCCCGCCTCGGTGGATCGCGAGCTCTCGGAGTTGAAGGACGAGGCCTTCCGGCTCGACCTGGCGATGATTACGGCGCGCGAGGCAGTGTCGGAGCGACTCGCCTATCACCTGATCAACGAGGTACAGCCCGACGAACCGGAGATGTGCGAGGAGTTCGAGTGCCCGGAAAGTTGTTCGGGACGTCATGACTCCACACACATCGACTGTGGGCCTGACGCCGTCTTCGACGATCTGGTCGAGCACGGGATCACCGTGGAGAAGCCGCAGCCCGAACCATTGTCATCCAGGCTCGCATCTCTCGTGGGGAGGACCGAGTCCGAGGAGGAGCGTTCCCTGCCGATGGACATCGAGGAACAAGCCCCCACCGTCTTGGCCCACTTCGGCATCGATGCGGACGACACGGACGTGCTTTTGAACGCCGCTGCGGTCGGTCTGGTCTCCGACGCATGGCGCGAGGGGCCGCTGGACGAGATCCATGCGGCCGATGACGGGCCGAGTGACGGGGAGGTTTTCGCACAGAGCGTCGATCTCTACCGCAGAGCTCGCGCGTCGTTGGTGGCCGCCCGGGACGACGGTCCGGAGGCGCTGCTCGCGTTCGTGGCCGTCGCCTCGAATCTGGACCTGCCGTGGGCCGGCGGCTCCCGCTTTGTATTGCGAACAATGTCCGAATCCGGGGCCGAGTTCGTTCGGCACATCGACGACCGGGTCTGGTTCACCGCGGAGATGATGCGTAAACAGGGTTGGCGCGCGGGGCTGTTGCACCGAGCCATGTCGGCGGCGTTCACCGCGTCCACACACTTCGGTATGCCGGGATGGTCGGCTGCCGTCACCTCGGCGATGGAGCGTCTCGCTGCGGCGGATCGGTCGGACGCCCCGGAGGCGCTGACCGACCTCGCGGCGGTGGAGGCCGCGTTGCACGAAGCTCCGGACCGCCTGGGTGCGGACGCTCTCGACTGGATTTCCCGCCGGGCCCTTTTCGGCTAGCGCACCCACTCGGCTCACCCGTTCCTTGACAGACCCGAGTCGGGTAGGCCCTTGCACCGGAACGAAGCATTGATGCACCCGGCTCCCGGAGAGTCGGCGGGCGACATTTTCCTCCGGGCCCCGGCACCCGAGGAAGTCGCACAGGGGTGTGGTCCCCGACTCCGCATACCGACATCAGCGGTTCACCGGGTACGTGACCCGACACGCCGGCCGGGGCGGCACGAGGTATCGACATGTTTAAAAATACCGATACAACTGCGACCTACGACGAATCGACGACCGGGGTTCCGACCGGACAGCGAGAGGACGGAGCCCTGTGAAGTGGGACGAGATGACCCTCGTCATCCTTGCCGCCTTCGGCTGCGTCACGCTGCTCCTTACGCAGATCACAGAGGTGCTGTCGCGATTGCCACAGATCATTCGTGCCTGGCGGCAGGTGCGGTGCGAACTGAACCGGGGCACCGATCCCGGCTCTCGGGATCACCCGGAAACAGTCGACGCTCCGGACGCGCGTACGGCTGACCCCCCTCGGTAGGGGGCGGATTCCGGATCGAAGCACCACCAGGGGTGAGCCCGATGGAAGACGAGGCCGTCGACCGCTGCGGACAGCGCGGTCGGCGGTCTTTTTCGTGTGCCCTGTGGGGTCAGTTCGTCAGGGCCGCGGCGATGGCCGGGGTGATGGTGGGGTGGGTGAAGGTGAAGCCGGAGGCGAGGAGGGCTCGGGGGAGGACGCGTTGGCCGGTGAGGATTTCGGCGCCGAACTCGCCCAGGACGGCGCGTAGGGCGAAGGCGGGGGCCGGGAGGATGGTGGGGCGGTGCAGGGCCCGGCCCAGGGCCTTGGTCACCTCGGCGTTGGTGACCGGGTGCGGGGCGGTCAGGTTGACCGGGCCGGCCAGGTCGGGGTGGTCGAGGGCGTGGCGCATCGCGGCGATCTCGTCGGCGAGCGAGATGAAGCTCCAGTACTGCCGACCCGAGCCGAGCCGGCCGCCCAGACCCGCCTTCACCAGCGGGAACATCGGCCCCAGCGCGCCTCCCGAACGGGCGAGCACCAGCCCGGTCCGCAGGTGCACGACCCGGATGCCGGCCTCGGCGGCGGGTGCGGTGGCGGCCTCCCATTCGACGCACAGGCCGGCCAGGAAGCTGCTGCCGGCCGGGAACGACTCGTCCACCTCGCGATCGCCGGTGTCGCCGTAGTAGCCCACTCCGGAGGCGGACAGGAGTACGCGCGGCGTGGGCTTCAGGCCGGCCAGCGCGCGGGCGACGGCCGCGGTGCCCAGGACTCGGCTGTCGTGCAGTTCGCGCTTGTACGCCGCCGTCCAGCGCTTGTCGCCGACGCCGGCGCCGGCCAGGTGCACCGCCGCGTCCACGGGGCCGAGCGCGGCGGTGTCCACGGTGCCCGCGTGCGGGTCCCAGCGGACCTCGTCCGGCTCGGTGGGGGCCCGGCGGACCAGCCGGACCACCTGGTGTCCGTCGGCGGTCAGCGAGCGGACGAGAGCGGAACCCAGGAGGCCGGACGAACCGGTTACGGCGATACGCATGCCGTCATCCTTGCCCACCGGGCGGCGGAACGCCGAAGGCGGCCCGGACGAGATGTCCGAACCGCCTTCGCCGAATGACCGCCCGCCGCGCGACGTGCCCGCGGCGCCGCGTCCTAGAGGCCGAGGTCGCCCTCGAAGGCGCCTTCCTCGAGACGGGTCTTCACCGTCTGCAGGAAGCGGGCCGCGTCCGCGCCGTCCACCAGGCGGTGGTCGTAGGACAGGGCCAGGTAGACCATCGAACGCACCGCGATGACCTCGCCGAGCGTCGGGTCGTTGACCACGACCGGGCGCTTGACGACCGCGCCCGTGCCGAGCATCGCGACCTGCGGCTGCGGGAAGATCGGCGTGTCGAACAGCGCGCCGCGCGAACCGGTGTTGGTCAGCGTGAACGTGCCGCCCGCCAACTCGTCCGGGCTCACCTTGTTGGTGCGGGTGCGCTCGGCCAGGTCGGAGATCTTGCGCGAGAGACCCGCGATGTTCAGGTCACCCGCGTTGTGGATGACCGGGACCATCAGGCCGCGGTCGGTGTCCACGGCGATCACCAGGTGCTCGGCGGCGTGGTAGGTCACGGTGCCGGCGGCCAGGTCCATCGACGCGTTCAGGACCGGGTGGACCTTGAGCGCCTCGACGGCCGCCTTCGCGAAGAACGGCATGAACGACAGCTTGACGCCCTCACGCGCCACGAAGTCGTTCTTGGCCCGGTCGCGCAGGCGGGCGATGTTGGTGACGTCCACCTCCACGACCGTGGTGAGCTGGGCCGAGGTCTGCAGCGACTCGACCATGCGCTTGGCGATCACCGTGCGCATGCGCGAGAGCTTCTCGGTGCGACCGCGCAGCGGCGACGGCTCGACCGCGGCCGGAGCCTTGGCGGCGGGCGCGGCCGGGGCGGCGGCCTGGGCCGCCTGCTGCTTGCGGGCCGTCTCCAGGACGTCCTGCTTGCGGATGCGACCACCGATGCCGGTGCCCGCGATCGCGCCCAGGTCCACGTTGTGCTCGGCGGCCAGCTTGCGCACGAGCGGCGTGACGTACGCGCCGTCCGCCTCGGCCGGCGGGGTGAGCTGCGGGGCGGCCGGCTGCGCGACCGGAGCCGGAGCGGGCGCCGGAGCCGGCGTGGGCGCCGGAGCGGCCTGCTGAGCCGGCGCGGCAGCGGCCGGAGCCGCCGGAGCCGGAGCCGGAGCCGCCGGAGCCGGAGCCGCCGGGGCGGGAGCGGCAGCCGGAGCGGGCGCCGCCGGAGCGGGCGCCGCGGCCGGCGCGGAACCGGGCGCGCCGATGATGGCCAGCTCGGCGCCGACCTCCACCGTCTCGTCCTCGGCGACGCTGATCTTCAGCAGCACCCCACCGATCGGCGCCGGGATCTCGGTGTCGACCTTGTCCGTCGAGACCTCCAGGAGCGGCTCGTCGGCCTCGACCGTGTCACCCTCCTGCTTGAGCCAGCGGGTGATGGTGCCCTCCTGCACGCTCTCGCCGAGCGCGGGCAGCAGCACCGGGGTGCCCTGCACGTCACCGGCGGGCGCGGCGGCAGGCGCGGCCTGCTCGACGGGAGCCGGCGCGGCCTCGACGGGCGCGGCCGGAGCCGGTGCGGCCGGGGCCGGGGCCGGGGCCTCCTGAGCCGGCGCGGCGGCCGGAGCCGGCGCCGCGGCACCGGTGCCGTCGTCGATCACGGCCAGTTCGGCGCCGACATCGACCGTGTCGTCTTCCTGGGCCTTGATGGACACCAGAATGCCGGCGGCGGGGGAGGGGATCTCGGTGTCGACCTTGTCGGTCGAGACCTCGAGCAGGGGCTCGTCCAGCTCGACGCGCTCACCCTCCTGCTTGAGCCAGCGGGTGATGGTGCCCTCCTGCACGCTCTCGCCGAGCGCGGGCAGTGTTACGGAGACCGGCATGGGTCAATGACTCCTTCTCAACGCTTCAAGGCGTGTGTCTTGGATGACGGGGCGCGATTGGGGGCGCGTCGTCAGTCGTGGACGTGCAGCGGCTTGCCCGCCAACGCGAGGTGGGCCTCGCCAAGCGCCTCGGACTGCGTCGGGTGCGGGTGGATGAGCTGGGCGACCTCGGCCGGCAGGGCCTCCCAGTTGTAGATCAACTGGGCCTCCGCGGTCAGCTCACCCATGCGGGCGCCGACCATGTGGATGCCGACGACCGGGCCGTCCTTGACCGAGACGACCTTGACCTGGCCGGTCGTCTTGAGGATCTGGCTCTTGCCGTTGCCACCGAGGCTGTAGCTGATCGTCGCGAGCTTGTCCGAGCCGTAACGCTCGACCGCCTGCGCCTCGGTGAGGCCGACCGAGGCCACCTCCGGGTCGCAGTAGGTCACGCGCGGCACACCCGCGTAGTCGATCGGCACCGGGTTCAGCCCGGCGATCCGCTCGGCGACCAGGATGCCCTCGCCGAAACCGACGTGGGCGAGCTGAAGGGTGGGGATGAGGTCGCCCACGGCCGAGATCGTCGGCACGTTGGTGGCGCAGTACTCGTCGACCAGGACGTAGCCGCGGTCCATCGCGACGCCGGCCTCCTCGTAGCCCAGGCCCGCCGAGACCGGGCCGCGACCGACGGCGACGAGCAGCAGCTCGGCCTCGATCTGCTTGCCGTTCTCCAGCGAGACCCGGACACCCGCGTCGGTGTACTCGACACCGGCGAAGCGCGAACCGAGTTCGAACTTGATCCCGCGCCGACGGAAGGCGCGCTCCAGGAGCTTGCTGCTCGCCTCGTCCTCCAGGGCCACCAGGTGCGGCAGCGCCTCGACGATGGTCACGTCGACACCGAAGGACTTCCAGGCACTGGCGAACTCGACGCCGATCACGCCGCCGCCCAGGACCACCGCGGACTGCGGGACCCGGTCGAGCACGAGCGCGTGGTCGCTGTTGATCACCCGGTTGCCGTCGATCTCCAGGCCCGGCAGCGACTTGGGCACGGAGCCGGTCGCGAGTACCACGTGTCGACCCTCGTAGCGCTGCCCGTTCACCTCGACCGCGGTCGGCGACACGAGCTTGCCGGCGCCTTCGACGACGGTGATGTTGCGGCTCTTGATCAGCCCGGTCAGGCCCTTGAACAGGCGCGAGATGACGCCGTCCTTGTACGCGTGCACGGCCGAGATGTCGATCCCGTCGAACGTCGACTTGACGCCGAACTGCTCGCTCTCACGGGTCTGGTCCGCGACCTCGCCGGCGTGGAGCAGCGCCTTGGTCGGGATGCAGCCGTTGTGCAGACACGTGCCGCCGAGCTTGCCCTTTTCGACCAGGACGACCCGCATACCCAGTTCGGCCGCGCGAAGGGCGCACGCATAGCCGCCGCTCCCGCCTCCGAGAATGACTACATCGAAAACGGCTCCGGCGTCGTTCGCCACGTCACGTCCTCCTGTGATTGCGATGCCCACCCGCGCGGGACGCGGCGGGTAGCACCCCCTTCTTGTGGAAGGTCTCAAGTGCCGGTACAACATCCTCCCACTTGTCGGGAGCGACCGAGCACTCCGCCCCGGTGTTGCCTGTCCCACAAGGGCCGCGCCGAAATGGCGGATCGGGGGCACAACGGGCCGTTGCGGCTCGTTGTTCCGGCACGATCACGACCTCCGCGCGGCGGACCGACGTGGAGGACACGCGCGTACGACGACAGGAAGGAAATCCCCGTGGGGTTGTTCCGACGCAAACGCGGTGCCGGCCCGGAGGCGCCCGATCGCAGGCAGGCCGCCGCCGCGGCGGCGCACCTGAGCGAGTTCGCGCGCAGCCGCAAGGGAGTCGAGGCGTACATCGAGCCGGTGACCACGCTGAGCGGGACCACCGTGGTGTTCATCGCCGACACCGGCGAGTGGACCCGCCGTCGGGTCGCCGATCCCGGCGCCGCGCGCGGCCTCGCGCGCAAGCTGGGCATCCCGGTGTACGAGGCGGCCCTGGTGGGCTACCCCAAGCGCATGCGCGAGTGGACCCGCCGGCAGTCCGCCGACGGTTCCTGAGCGGCCCGGGTCGCACCGCCGGCCCGGCCGGGGCGCCTGCGTGCCCCGGCCGGGCCGGATCGAACGAGCGGCGACGAGCGGCCGTCGATCAGATCCGGTTGTCCGCCACGTCCTGCGCGACCTGGAGCAGCGAGCGCACGGCCACGCCGGTGCCGCCCTTGGACCGGTAGCCGCCGGCCTCGCCCTCGTGGAACGCCGGACCGGCGATGTCCAGGTGCGCCCAGCTCACGCCGTCGGCCACGAACTCCTGGAGGAAGATGCCGGCGATCAGGCCGCCACCCATCCGCGAGCTGCCCATGTTCTTCAGGTCCGCGATCGGCGAGTCCATCTGCTTGCGCATGTCCGCCGGCAGCGGCATCGGCCAGGACTGCTCGCCCGCACGCGTCGCGGCGTCGTGCACCGCGTCGCGGAAGGTGTCGTCGTTGGCCATGATCCCGTACATGTCGTTGCCCAGGGCGACCATCATCGCGCCGGTCAGCGTCGCGACGTCGATCAGCATCTGCGGCGATTCCTCGCACGCCCGGGTGATCGCGTCGGCCAGGACCAGCCGGCCCTCGGCGTCGGTGTTGAGCACCTCGACCGTGCGACCCCCGTACATCCGCAACACGTCGCCGGGACGGATCGCGGTGCCCGAGGGCATGTTCTCGGCCAGCGCGAGCCAGCCGGTCACGTTGACCTCCAGGCCCAGCCGGGCCACGGCGGTGACCGCGCCCAGGACGGCCGCCGCGCCGCCCATGTCCATCTTCATCGTCTCGTTGGAACCGGCCGGCTTGAGCGAGATGCCGCCCGAGTCGTAGGTGATGCCCTTGCCCACCAGCGCGATGGTGCGCTTGGCCTTGGGGTGCGTGTAGCCCAGCCGGACCAGCCGTGGCTTGTTGGCCGAGCCCTGACCGACGCCCAGGATGCCGCCGAAGCCGCCCTTGGCGAGCGCCTTGTCGTCGAGCACCTCGACCTTGAAGCCCGCGTTCTTGCCGGTGTCCACCGCGATCGCGGCGAAGTCCTTCGGGGTCAGGTCGTTCGGCGGGGTGTTGACCAGGTCGCGGGCGTGGTTCACGCTCTGCGCGGCGATCTCGGCGCGCTCCACGGCGGCTTTGGCGGCCTTGTCGCGGCCCTTGATGCCGAGCAGCACCACGTCCTTGACCGCGTCCTTGCGACCCTCGCGCGACTTCTCCCGGTAGGTCTCGAACGAGTACGCGCCGAGCAGTACGCCCTCCCCGAACGCACCCACCGCCTCCGCACCGGCCAGGGGCAGGGCCACGCCCGCCTTCTTGATGCCCGCGAGCGCCCGGGCCACGGTGCCGCCGGCGCGCCGCAGCGTCTCGTGCGTGAAGCCGTCGGCGGGCTGCTCGCCGAGGCCGATCACCAGCACGAGCGGGGCCTTGGCCGCGCCGAAGGTCGGGACGCGGTGTAGTTCGCCCTCGGCGCCCGTGGCGTCGAGGGCGGACAGGGTGTCGGTGAGTCGGCCGTCGAACGCGGCGGCGATGCTTTCGCTGCCGGCGGCGAGAACGGCGCCGTCCTCTCCCTTGACGGAGCCGATCACGAGCACGTCGGCGCGCAGGGAAAGGGCCGCGGTGGAGCCGATACTCAGTGTGGTCACGAGTGTCCTGTCTCTCATCTCTCGAGGATGCTGAGTGCCCACACGATCGGTGGGGCACCGACGCGGCGGTCCTTGCTGAGGATGCCTCGTCGAGCGATAACGAGCCGTATGGAAGATACGTTCGCGTTCAGCATTTCACGCCTTCCCGGCAAACATCTCAGCCAGTGGACAGGACCAGCAACGCGACGCATCCGGAGATCTCCACGACGGCGCCCAGCACGTCGCCGGTGATCCCGCCGAATCGGCGGGTGGTGTGCCGCAACAGCAGGGCGCCGGCGGCCAGTCCGGCACCGACCGCAGCCGCCGCGCGCAGTGCTTCGGCGGGGCCCTGGAGCACGCCGTACAGCCCGGCGGCGGCGAGCAGGACCAGCGACCAGGCCAGGAGCACCGCGCGCCCGACGGTGCCGGCGACCATCGCGCCGAGTCCGTCGGGCCGGGCCGAGGGCACCCCCGGTCCGCAGGCAACCGACAGCGCGGCGCGGCCGGTCACCGCGGCCAGCACCAGACCCGCCGCGGCCGGCCCCGAGCCGTGCTGCTGGAGCCGGACCAGCGCGCCGACCTGGAGCAACACCAGGAACAACAGGCTGAGTACACCGAACGGGCCGATGTCGGACGCCTTCATGATCCGCAACGCGTCCGGTGCGGGCTTGGCCGAACCGAGGCCGTCGGCGGTGTCGGCCAGGCCGTCCAGGTGCAGCCCGCGGGTGAGCAGCGCCAGGGTGCCGATCGCGAGTGTCGCGGCGGTGAACGCGCCGGTGCCGGCCCGGGCGGCGAGCGCCAGCACGCCGGCCGCCAGACCGCCCAGGACCAGGCCGACCAGCGGCGCGCAGGCCATCGCCCGGCCGGCCACCGGGCGGTCCACCCGATCGACCCGGACCGGGATCACCGACAGGATGCCGAACGCCAGGCGCAGGCCGGCCGAGGTGGTACCCGAACTCACGGGGCGGGGTGCACCCGGGCCACCAGGTCGACCGCGGCACGCAGCACCGGCAGCGCGAGCAGCGCGCCGATCGCCTCCCCGCCCTTGACCTTGTAGTCCAGTACGGGTTCCAGGGCGAGCCGGTCCAGCGCCTTGACGTGGCCCGGCTCGGGGGTGACGTGGCCGGCCAGCCACCAGTCGGGGGAGCGGTACGAGATGCGCTGCGCGACCAGCCCGGCCGCGGCGGTGGCCACGTCGTCCAGCAACACCGGGGTGCGCCGGATCGAGCACTGGAGCAGGAATCCGGTCATCGCCGCGAAATCCGCCCCGCCGCTGACGCCGAGCAGCCGCATCGGGTCCCCGAGCACCGGCCGGGCCCGGCGCAGCGCGTCGCGGATGGTGGCGCACTTGCGGATCCAGGTCGCGTCGTCGATGCCGGAGCCGCGACCGATCACAGCCGCCGCGTCCATCCCGGTCAGCGCGCCGATCAGCACCGCGGCCGGGGTGGTCGCGGCCGCGCCCAGCGAGCCGAGCAGCAGCACGTCGGCGCCCGAGTCGATCTCCGCGTCGGCACTGTCCATACCGATCCGGAACGCCCGCTCGACCTCGCCGGGGGCCAGCGCGTCGGCGGTGTCCACGGGCGCGGACGCGCGGCGGATCCGGTCCCGCGAGACATGCTCGGGGAACGCGTCGGGTTCGGCGTCGACGGCGATGTCGACGATCCGGATCGGCGCGCCGACGGCCGCCGCGAAGGTGGCCGCGGCCGAGGTGCCCTCCAGGGTGGCCCGGACCTCGCGCGCGGTCCAGCCGGGTCGGCGGACCGACACGTCGTGGGCGGCGACGCCGTGGTCGGCGGCGAACAGCACCACGCGGGGCGCGCCGATCGGCGCGGTGGTCTTGCCGCCCTGGGCCGAGGCGAACCAGATCGCGAGATCTTCGAGTCGGCCGTAGGCGCTCGGCGCGCCCGTCACGGCGATGAGGTGTTCGCGCACGCGGGCGCGGGCGTCGTCGTCGGGGCGCTCCACCTGTGCGGCCAGGGAGTCGAGGTCGATTGTCACCCGGTCAGGGTAGTTGCGTGGTCGGACCTGCGGCGACGGGTGCTCGGTCGGCGCGGCCGGCCGCGCCGAGGGTGGCCCGGACCTCGCGCGCGGTCCGGCCCGGTCGGCGGACCGACACGTCGTGGGCGGCGACGCCGTGGTCCGCGGCGAACAGCACCACGCGGGGCGCGCC
>NZ_JBHZAV010000219.1:0-14753 GCF_042754445.1 Embleya sp. NPDC059213 | reverse complement strand
GGGGCTGTACCCCGCCGGCACGGCGGCGGCAGAACGCACTCCGCCCAGGTACGGACGCGTCGCGCGGGGGGTTCCCCACGCGGCGCATTCGCGCGTCCGGCCGGGCTCGGACCCCCGCGTCGGCCGTGCGACGGATGCCCCGCCGCGACGAGACGGCCGCCGGACGACCGTTTCGGCCCGCGGTATCGACACCCTCACCTCGAAGGCGCGATCGAACATGCAGCTTGACGGACAGGATCAGGCGAGTTCCCTCGACCGGGCCGCCGCGATCTTCATCGAAGTGCGTCCGCGCCTGTTCGGCATCGCCTACCGGATGCTGGGCATCGCGGCGGAGGCCGAGGACGTCGTCCAGGAGACCTGGTTGCGCTGGCAGCACACCGAGCGTTCGATCATCGACAACCCGGCGGCCTTCCTGGCCACGATCACCACCCGGCTGTCCATCAATGCCGCGCAGTCCGCCCGGGTCCGTCGCGAGACGTACCTGGGTCCCTGGTTGCCCGAGCCCGTCGACACCAGCGCCGATCCCGCGCTCGGGGCCGAGCGGGGCGAGGCGCTGGAAATGGCCCTGCTGTTGCTGCTGGAGAAGCTCACCCCCGCCCAACGGGCCGCCTACGTCCTGCGTGAGGCGTTCGACTACCCGTACGAACAGATCGCCGAGATTCTCCGGCTCAGCCCGGCCAACGTCCGCCAACTGGTGAGCCGTTCGCGCAAGTACCTGAGCACCGCGCGGCGCGAGAGCATCGACGCGGGCCGGCACCGGCGCCTCATGGAGACCTTCCTGGATGCCGCCAAGGAGGGCAATGTCTCGGCCCTGGAAGACCTTTTCGCCGCGGACGTGGTCAGTACGTCCGACGGCAACGGCATCAGGGGCGCGGCGCGCTTTCCCGTGGTCGGCGTCAACCGGGTGGCGCGGTTCATGGCGGCCCTGGCACCGAGGTTCTGGTCGGCGGAGCGGATCCGGTGGGTGGAGGTGAACGGCCGCGCGGGCCTGCTCGTCCCGCGCGGCCCCGCCGGTTTCATGCTCCTGTCCGTCGACGCCGCGTCGGACGGTATCCGGCACCTGATGTGGATCGTCACCGCGGACAAGCTCGGCGGCTTCGTGCCATCGGACGAACGGATCGGCGGCACGGTATGAGCGGTGCCACATCAGCCGACGTCGCGCCGTCCGGCCGTCGCCGTCCCGGGACACCCGAGGACTCGGCGACCGACACCCGGGGCGACACGGATCGGGTCGGGAACCGTCACACCGAGGCGGACCGTCCGGTCCAACGTGAGGGGACGAACGAAGTGAGGACAACGTGCCGACGATCCTGACCTCCGGTGTGCGCGCCGGATCATCGCCCGGGGAGCGGGCGGCTTCCCGCCTGCCGAACTCCGCGCGCCGGGCGGGCCGGACATGAGCACGGCCGCCCCCACCTCGGTGGCGGAGATGCTCGACGAGCGACGCCACCTGCTGGAGATCGCCACCTGGTTGTTCGACGCCGCCGCCGCGGACCGGATCCTCCAGGAGACCTACCGCCGCTGGTACGCCCTCGACGACGCCGAACGCGCGCGGATCGGCCCGCCTCGGGCCTGGTTGACCAGGGTCGCCGGAGGCATCTGCCTGGATCGACTCTCCTCGACCGCCTCGGCGGAAACCCCGGTGGACGACTACGCGGCGGACGTCGAGGCGTACCCGCCACGGCCGCGCCCGGACCCCGACCCGGTCACCGAGTGGCTGCGGCGCAACCCCACGCAGGACCACGGCGACCCGGACGTGGCGGCCCGGCACGACGAGGTCGTGCGCCGGTTCGCCGCGGCCTGCGTCACCGGCGACACGGCGGCCATGCGGGCGATGCTGGCGGCGGACGCGATCGTGGTCAGCGACGGCGGCGGCAAGGTGCGTGCTGCGGTCGAGCCGACCCACGGCGCGGAGGCGGTCGCCCGCTTCGTCAAGGACCTGCTGGGCGATCCGCCACACCCGGTGGTCTCGGTCGCCTCCGTCAACGGCCGGGCCGGGCTGCTCCTCGGCGCCGAGGGGCGGGTCGTGGCGGTGGTCGGTGTGAGTGTCGCCGAGGGTGACGTCACCGCCGTGTGGATCATGCTCAATCCCGACAAGCTGCGGGGCTGGCAGGGCGGCCGGCCGCATCCCGCTCCCGATCGGGCGCCGGTGGCTCCGGGGGCTTCGATACCTTCGGGGGCCTCGGCGGGTGCGGCCGCTTCGGCGGCTTCGGAAGAAAGGGCAACACCATGAACGATCCGGTCACGGCGCCGCCTACGGAAGGCGTGCCGGGCGCAGGCGGGTTCAGACCGCTCTACGCCGCCCGCGTCGCGGTGAGCGGTGGTCCGCTCGCCCACGGCCGCGCCACCGGCCGGGCCCGCTCGTCGGACGGCGCCCTGGAGTTCGACCTGCGCATGCCCGCCGAACTGGGCGGCGACGCCGGCGGCCCGAACCCCGAACAACTCACCGCCGCCGCGTTCGCCGCCTCGCTGCACGGCGAACTCACCCTGGTGGCGCGGCAACACCTGCTCGATCCGGCACCCATCACGGTCGAGGCGACCGTCGCCGTGGGCCGTGACCCCTCCGACGGGGGGTATCTGCTGCACACCGAACTGGAGGTGACCTGGCCCGGCGTCGCCCGCGAGACCGCCGACCGCCTGCTCGCCAGGGCCATCGCACACTGCCCCTACGCGAAGATGGCCGGCCACGGCATTCCCACCACCATCACCCTGGCCCCGGACCGGCGACACGAGGAAACCTGAGCGGGCCCCCTGATCTGCATGGACCCGGATCAGGGGCCCTTCCGTTCCGCCGGTGCCGCGCACGGCGATGGCCCCGGCCGAGGAGAAGCCGACCTGCCGTTCTTCCCCAATCCGGGCGCACGACCCGAACGCGGCACGCCTGGCCGACATCCCCTCCGCGCCACAGGTCTTCCTCGGCCCCGTTGCGCGACACTTCACCGGCAGGGCCGGCGCGCGGTTCACCGGCCGCCGGTCCCGACTCGGCTTGCCGGCACCGTGGTTGGACGAGGTCGGGACGGGTGGCCTACGGGTGGTCACCGCAACCCCGGGGTAGGTGAGTCGCGTTGCCGGGCGCGCGCTCGCGGTCGCCGTGCGTCCCGAACCGGTCGCGGTGCCAGGCCCGCGAACACATGGACGCCCGCTGGTTGCCCCTCGATCAACACGGCGCTGGCGGCCGTACGGTCCGAAGGCCCCACTCGTTCGGGGGTATTTGCCTGGATCGCGCACCAACTCGGGCCCTACCAGGGGGCGTACGCGCCGATGGACATATCCGGTCGGCCGCCACCGCGAGCGCCGACCGCCGGCTTCGAATCCGGGTCCTGCTCGCGGGCCGGCAACTCGGCGAACCCTTCGGCGATCACGACCGCATGGTGAAGGCGATGGCAGGTACCGTGCCGGACGGGCGTCCCGTCGCCGTGACCGGCTCCGACGATCGCACCGTGCGGGTGTGGGACCCGACCGCCGGCCGACGACTCGGCGAACCCCTCACCGGTCGTGTCGGCCCGGTGAACGCCTCGACGTTGCACGGGCGTTCCGTCGCCGCCACCGGCTCCGACGACGGCTCCGTGCGGGGCCGGGATCCGACCACCGGACGGTGTATCGACCGGATTCGGCTGCCGGCGCAATGTCGAGCGCTGGGGATGGTCGGCGGGGGAAGATTGCTCGTCGGCTTCGACCCGGACGTCGTACTGCTCGTTCACGGGAGCGGTGCATCGCCCACGGGTCCGGCCGCCACCGGGAGAACCACCGGCATCGATGAGGAGGAATCGTGACGGGTGCGATCGTGGGCGTGCACGGCATCTGGAACTTCCGCCGGGGCGAGACGCCCGAACGCGCGGCCGACAGCCTGTCCGGCGTCTGGAGCGCGAGCGTGGCCACCGCGCTGCGCCGGGCCGGGTCGACCGCGCCGGCGCCGCGCGTGCGGGTGGCGTACTACGCCGATCTGCTGCGTCGGCGCGGACGGCAGGGGGGCGACGACGGGCTCGACGATCTGGACCCGTTCGAGGCCGAGTTCGCCGGCCACTGGCTGGACGAGTTCGACCTGCCGGTGGGGGTCGCGGCGGGCGAGTCGACCATCGAGGTGCGTCAGGCCGTCGAGACCCTGGCCCGGATGCGCGTCCTGGGCCCGCCCGCCACGAAGTGGTTCGTGGCCGGTCTGTGCCGGGAGGTCCCGGCCTACCTGAGGAACCCGGACAGCCCCGGCCGGGCCGCCGCCCGCGCCCGAGTCGTCGACGCCCTCGAAGCCACCGGCGCCCGCGTGGTCGTCGCGCACTCCCTCGGGTCCGTCGTCGCCTACGAGGCCCTGTGGGCCCGCCCCGACCTGAGCATCGACCTCCTGGTCACCCTCGGCTCACCCCTGGCCCTGCCGCACGCCGTCCTGCCTCGTTTGCGCCCGGCGCCCGTCGACGGTCGCGGCGCGCGTCCACCGGGGGTGGCCAAGTGGGTCAACTTCGCCGACCCCGGCGACATCGTCGCGGTCCCCCGAGGCGGCGTCGGCCACACCTTCGACGGCGTCGACATCGACGAACACACCATCATCGGCGCCTTCGACTTCCACCTCGCCAAGAACTACCTCGCCCACCGCCGCCTCGGCGAAATCCTGACCACCACCCCCTGACAACAACCCCCCCGAGCCGCCCCCACACCTCCCCACCCCGTGCCCGCCCCACCTCGGCCGCGCGCCGCCCCAACCGCGCGCGGCACCGCGCCGACCCCGCCCCCCGGCATCCCCGCGCCTCGGCCTCACCCTGCCCCGCGCCCCGTCCCGCTCCGCGCCCCGCCGCAACACGGGACGCGGGTGACGGCTATGGACTTTGTCAGGTGGCGCGCGTATATAAGTGTCGCCAGTACATAAAATGATCTCCGGGAGTTCCCGTATGTACGACCTCGACGGTCTAGCGGTCCTGATCACCGGCGCCGCACAGGGCCAAGGAGCCGCCGAGGCACGCCTGTTCGTGCAATGTGGCGCGCGCGTCCTGCTGACCGACGTGCAAGAGGACGCCGTTGCGAAGGTGGCCGCCGAACTCGGCGATCGTGCCTCGTACATCCGGCACGACGTCAGCGCCGAGGACGACTGGACCAGAGCCGTCGAAGCGGCCGTCGAGCGGTTCGGCGGGGTGGACGTACTGGTCAACAACGCGGCAGCGATGCGCATCGTGGCCATCGAGGACGAGACGCCGGACGCCTTCCGCCGCATCCTCGACATCAACCTCGTGGGCACCTTCCTCGGCATCCGCGCGGTCGCACCGGTGATGCGCGCCGCCGGCGGCGGGGCGATCGTCAACATCGCGTCGATCAGCGGCGTTCAGGGACAGGCGTGGGCGTCGGCGTACTCCGCGTCCAAGTGGGGCGTACGCGGCCTCACCCGCACCGCCGCCACCGAACTCGGCCCGGCCGGCATCCGGGTCAACGCCCTGGTGCCCGGTGCGATCAGGACCGCGATGTTGCCCGACGACCGCAGCGGCGCCGAGACCGACACGCGCTTCGCCGGACTGCCCCTGGGCCGGGCCGGCGAGGTCGACGAGATCGCGCACATGGCCGCCTTCCTGGCATCGCCCGGGGCGTCCTACATCACCGGCGCGGACTTCCGCGTGGACGGCGGCTACACGGCCGGCCCGGTGGCGGCCCCGCGTCCCGAGGCTCCGATGACGTTCCACTGACACCCACCGGCTCCCACCGACACCCGGGGTCAATCCCAGTCCCACTCCAGGGTCCGGCCGGTGCGGCGGTGGTGTACCTCGGCCACCTGCCCGACGGTCAGCCCGGGCAGCCCCGGCCGCCACGAGGGGAACGTCTCGGGTCGTGCCCACAGCGCGTGGTAGTGGGCGCGGCCCCGGCTCACCACCCAGTGCGCGACGTCCTCGGCACCGTCCTCGGAGTCGGGCAGGTACGGCGTGAACGGGTCGCAGAGGAGTTCGACCACCGCCTCCCAGAGTTGGCGGTGCAAGCGCTCCAGGTCGCCCGGCTCCATCGCGGTGAGTGCGGCGTCGACGCGGTCGGGATCGCGGCACACGGTCTCGACGGTCGCCCAGAACCAGTCCGAGAGATGATCGGGCGGTTCCCCGGGTGGGTCGACCGTCATGGAGGTACGCCCCTTCGGTCGGATGGTCGCAGCGCCGTTCGCGTGGCCACAGCGTCACCGCGACACCTGCGCACGCGCGACGGTGATCCTACCCCCCGCAATGCCCGGATCCGGCTTGCCGTTTCGCGCGGAGCCCGGGCGCGCCTCCCCTCCGGGCGGAGGCGATGGGAAGGGAGGCGCGTGGCCGGTCGGCGTGTGTGCGCCTACGCCGGGGGAGGGGGAACGACGGGCAGCAGGATGCCGTGGCCGACCTTGCCGACGGTTTCGCCGAGCGCCTCCTCGTGGCTGCGGTAGATCAGCGAGCCGATGCGCTTGTCGTTCCACAACGATTGCGCGGTGATCCAGGCGGCCTTGCGGGCGCCGGCGATGGAGAAGCCGGAGACGGCGTGCTTGAGCAGTTCGGCGTCGCGGGTGGCGACCTTGACGATCCGGATCTCGAACTCCGCGCGTACCTCCGCCTCGGCGTCGGCGAGCAGGTCGTTGACCTTGTCGTAGTCCTCCTGGACCGGCGGCGTGTCGGGTGTGGTGTGGCGTTCGGCGCAGGTCTCGACGACGGCGACGGCCAGGTCGTGGTTGATGTGCGCGTTCATCCCGGCCAGGGCGAACTGGATCGGCCAGATCACCCGGTTGTCGCGGGCGCGGAACAGCGGCGCCCAGGCCCGGTCGACCGAGCGGCCGGCCTTGGCGGCCTCGACGTTGCGCAGATACAGGCCGGCGAAGATGACGTCCATGCGCTCCAGGAACGCGTTGTCCTTGAACGAGCCCGCGGTGACCTTTTCCTTCACCAGCTCGGTGACCTTGAGATACATGTGGTTGAAGCAGGCGACGCCGTCGCTCGGATCGAGTTCGGTGTCGATCTGCCGCATGCGCGCGATGACGTCGTCGATGGTGGTGGGCTGTGCCGTGGTCGTGGCCATGAAGAGTCTCCTGCGGGTGGTGACGGCCGACGAAAGGATCTATCCGCAGTAGTGAATCAGCTACGAAGAGTAATTCTCGGTGGCGGCGACCGGCGCGACCCGACAAAAAACAACAGGTTGGGGGGCTTGTGGGTGTGCGGGGCGCCCGAACGGAGCCCATCCCCCGCGCTCGAACATGTTCGAGCGCCATCCGGGCGAGGGGCGGCGGGCGCCACCCACGGCACCCACGTCGACCGGATCGAGCCTGCCGGCCAAGGGAGTTGCTCCCGCCCCGTCCGCTTCGCCGCAGGCAGTGGCTGGACCGCGCCGGGCGGCCTCCGCCACGCGGCCGGGACGACGGCGCGATCGGCTGCGCGCCGAAGCGCGGGGGGACACTCGGTAGGGTGTGGCGCGCGCCGGTGAGGCCGCGGGCGGGGACACGAGGGTGGGGGCGAAACCATGGCGGCGGTCGGCGAGGGCGCAATCGGCACCACGGCCTCGGAGGCGAGTCCGTCGCCGCCGACCGACCGGGTCGTCGGCGTCCTGGAACTGCTGGCGAGTCGACCCGCCCAGGCGTTCAGCCTCAGCGACATCGCGCGTGCGCTGGGCATGAGCAAGGCCACGTGCCACGCGGTGACCGCGAGCCTCGCCGGGGCCGACTACCTGATCCGCAATCCGGTCGACAAGACGTTCACGCTGGGTCCGGCGCTGGTGGCGGCGGGCCGCGCGGCCGAGCGGGCGTTTCCCGCCGTACACCTGGCCCAGGCGGAGGCGGCGACGCTCACCGACGAACTCGGCCTGCAGACGACGGCGGCGATCCGCAGCGAGGACCATCTGGTGATCGTCGCGTACGCCGGCACCGGGCCGGACGACGGTGCGGTGCGAATCGGTCGCCGCATCCCGCTGGCACCGCCGTTCGGCGGGGTGTTCGTGGCCTGGAGCGACCGGGCGGTGATCGACGAATGGGCCCGGCGCACCGAACACCGCGCGCCGCGCGAGCCGTTGCTCGACTCGCTCGCCGCGATCAGGACCCGCGGCTACAGCGTCGAGCGGCTGACCCCGGCGGGCGTACGGCTGCGCCACGCGCTCGCCGAACTCAGCGACGACCCGCTCGCCGAGGGTCTCCAGCCGATGGTGATGGCGCTGTTGGCCGAACTGCGCCAGGCCGAGTATCTCCCCGGCGACCTCGAAGGCGACGGTCGGCATCCGGTCAGTGCGATGAGCGCGCCGGTCTTCGACGCCGAAGGCCGTACACAGATGAACCTTTCGGTGCAACCGCAGCGCGAGATGACCGTGCGCGAGATCGAGCGCACCGGCCGCCGCCTGCTCAGGAGTTGTACCCGCATCATGCACGCGGTCGGCGGCAAACCCCCGGCGACCCGCCCCTGACCGGACTACGCCCGGGTGTTCGGGTGCAGGACGGCGAACAGGCCCCGGGCGCGGGTGCCTTCCGGCGTCCGCCAGGGACCGCCGACGTGGCCGGTCGCTCCCTGCGGAAGCACGAACGGGCCGTCTGCGGCAGGCCGTAGGACCCGGTGCAGGCGCAGCGTCGGGCCGTCCGGCGTGGTCAGCGCGGTGCCCTCGTGGTCGTCGGCGGTGGTGAAGTCCGTGGGGATGGCGCCCGCACCGGTGTAGGCGGCGACGACCTCCGGGTCGGGGAGGTCGCTGACGCCCTGGTCCTGGGCCTGCGCCCGACCCTCGATCAGGGCGGCCAACCGGGCGATGGATACGGGATCCTGGCAGCCGTCGTAGGCCCAGCGCCGGCCCAGTACGCCGTGCTCCATGGTGCCGACGAGGGCGTGCTCCGCCCCGTCGAGCGGGGCGCCGCGATAGGTGAGCGGCACCAGGTAGGTGGTCGGCCGGGGGCCGGAGCCGTCGGTGATTACGGCGAACTCGATCCCGACCTCGCCGCGTGGGTCGTCCAGCCGGAAACCGCCGGCCCTGGCCAACCGCGGTTGCGCCGAGCCACCGCGGTACCACGGACGCGAGGGCAGCCAGGCGGTGAGCAGTTCGAGCTTGCTCGGGGTGAGGGTGGTGTGGTGGATGACGGCCATGCCGAAGGCTACCAACGGCCGCCGCCCGAACGCCGCGTCCCGGCGACCCGACCCGTTATGCCCCTCGTACGGGCGGTTTTCGTGGCAAAGAGCGAGTGGTCGTCGACAATCCGTGATCAAATGGCTCGACTGGATTGTTGGTTGGCACAGTGCCGCGTTGCCGCGTGCGTGGTCGCCGGCACCGAAGCGCCACGGAGAGACTCACATGGGCCACCTGCGCTCGCACCCGCCAAGGGTGCTGCTCGCCCTGCTCGTTCTCCTGCTGTGCGCGCCGACGCTGCGCGCCGAGACGGCACGGGCGACCGCACCCCCGACGTCGGGCGGCCCCGCCCGGGCGACCGCCGACGTCATGCCGACGGCCGCCGGCGCGTCGGCGCGGGCCCGGGCCACCCGGGAGCGCGTCGAGGTGGTGGCCGAGCGCGGCGACGCCGCACGGGTGTTCGCCAATCCGGAAGGGACGTTCACCCGCGAACAGTCCCTGCGACCACACGGCGCGGCCGCACCGGCGAACCGGCTTCGCGCGGGGGACAACCAGCCGCAGTGGTCGTCGGGACCGGGTGGCTGGGCACTGGTGTACGGCCTCCCCGGCGACCTGCGCGGACAGTCCTACTGGCCGGGCGACGGTGACGGAGTCGCCAAGGTCGGCTTCAGTTCGTGGGAGCGGCCCACCGTGCTGGTGCGTTCCTACTTCCAATACGACGTGGGCGCGTTGGCCGGAAAGCAGGTGCTCCGCGCCGAGTTCAACGTCTTCGAATCGTACGCACCCTCGTGCACGCCCCAACCCGTGCAGGTGTGGCAGACCGGCGTCGTGGAGCCCTGGACCACCTGGGACACCCAGCCCCCGGCGATTCGCGAACTCGACACCCGGACCGTCGCCAACGGGTACGACTCCCGGTGCCCGGTCGACTGGGTGGGGTTCGACGTCACCGCCGCGGCACAGGACGCCGCGGCCGGCAACCGGCTCGTGACGCTGATGTTGCGCGCGCCCGACGAAGGCGACCGGTACCAGTGGAAGAAGTTCCGGCCCGACCCCAGGCTGATCGTCGGCTACAACTCCCCTCCGGAACCGCCCTCGGCCCTGGCGGTCGGCGACCGGAACGGCGACCTCGCCTGCGGCGTGCAGCCCCACGAGCCGTACGTGCGCACCGGCACGCCGACACTGCGCGCAACGGTCGGCGACCCGGACGGCGGGCCGGGCGCGGCCGAGTTCGAGTGGTGGGCGCGTGGCGAGCGCCCGCTGGGCTCCCGCGGCACCGTCATGCGGACCTCGGGGACCTCGTTCTCCGTCGCCGTCCCGGACGACGTGTTCGGCGACGGCGCCAGGATCGGGTGGCGGGTGCGCGGGTGGGACGGCACGGCACACGGCCCGTGGTCCGGCTGGTGCGACGTCACCGTCGACGGGACGGCCCCGGCCGCACCCCCGATCGTCGGATCCACCGACTATCCGCCCGACGGGTTCGGCGGCGGCATCGGCAGGACCGGCCGGTTCGCGCTGCGCACCGGCGGCGACGCGGACATCGTCCGGTTCAGGTACGGCCTGGTCACCCCGCCGACCCGCGAGGTGGCCGCGGTCGACGGCGCGGCCTCGGTGGAGGTGACCCCGGCCGTCGGCGATCCGCACGACCTGTACGTGGTCGGCGTGGACCGCGCCGGCAACGAAAGCCCGCCGACGGCCTACCACTTCCGCGTCCGCACCACCCGCTTCCCACCGGTGCGGCACTGGCGCCTGGACGGCCACGCCCCCGAGACCGCCGTGCCGGACGCGCTCGGACGCGGCAGCACCGGGACGCTGGTCCCGGGACAGACGGCCTGGGACACCGGCCGGGTCGGCGACGCCGTGTGGTTCGACGGCCTCGCCGGGCATCTGTCGCTGGGCCCCACCTCGACGATCCACACGGGCGGCAGCTTCTCGGTTGTGGCCTGGGTGCGCCTGGACCGCCTCGACGGTTCCTGGCGCACCGCCGTGAGCCAGGCCGGGGACCGGGCGAGCGGGTTCTATCCGCAGTACCGCAGCGACACCCGACAATGGGCGTTCACCGTGCCGAGCGCCGACGTCGACGACTTCGCGGGGGACCGGGTGTCGGGCGACGCCCCGGTCCGCCCGCACGTGTGGACACACCTCGTCGGTGTCTACGACGCGGGCGAGGAACAGATCAGGCTGTACGTGGACGGCAGGTTCGCCGGCCGGGCACCGCATGCCACGCGCTGGCACGCCGCCGGCCCCGTACACATCGGAGACGCCCGATTCGACGGTGCGGCGGTCGACTTCCGGCCCGGCGCCGTCGACGACGTGCGGCTGTACGACCGGGTGCTGACCGACGGCCGGGTGAACCCGGGCGATCGGGTCGCCCCGGACAGCGACGTACACACCCTCGCCACCAAGCCCGCCGAGCCCGCCGGACGCTGGACGTTCGAGGAGAACACCCCCGACTCCACCGCGGACACCTCCGGGCAACGTCGCGCCGGCACGTTCGTGGGCGGAGCCTCGTGGACCCCGGTCGGCACCGGCCGCGCCGTCCTGCCGGACGGCGTCGACGATCACGTCGTGGGGGCGGGGGTGCCGGCCCGCACCGACGCGGGCTTCACCGTCGGCGCCCGAGTCCGTGCCGACGCGGCGCGCACCGACATGACCGCGGTCAGCCGGTCCGGGGCCGGCACCGCCCGATCCGCGCTGCGTTACGACGCCCGGCGCCGGGCCTGGGAGTTCGTGGTCACCGCCGACGACACGGACGACGCCCCGAGGTGGACCGCCACCGCGCCCGTGACCGCAGTAACAGGCCGATGGACGCACCTGGCCGGGGTCCACGACACGGCCGCCGAGGAACTGCGCCTGTACGTGGACGGCGTGCTCCAGGCCGTCGCCCGCGCGGGCCCGAGCCGGCCGATCGACGAGGGACTGCGGATCGGCGCCCACCTCACGCGCGGGGTCCCGGACGAATTCTGGGCCGGCGCGATCGACGACGTGCGCCTCTACCGCGGTGTGCGGGCGCCGGACCAGATCGCCGACGAGGCCGACGACCCCACCGAGGGAACGGTGTTCGCCCGGGACGGGCTGCACCGCAGCCTCGCGCACGACGGCGAGCACACCACCACCGGCGGCGCCGGAGCGGCGGGACTGGCACCCCCGGGATCCCACCTGGAGTACGAACTGGGCTGGTACGCCCCGGAGGGGGCCGCCGGCACCCGAGTGCTGTACTCCTGCCTGCTCGGCGACGACCAGTTCACGTCGGTCGACCCGCGCTGCGAAGGTCACCGCCTGCTCGGCGCGTTGGGGTCGATCCATGCCGAAGCCCCGGGCGACGAAACGGTGATCGACCTGTACCGCTGTCGCACAGCCGGCGGCGAGCACTACGACTCCGTGCACGACGACTGCGAAGGCGGCGGTACCCGCGAGTTCCGGTTGGGCCGGCTGCGCGCGTACGCCCCGCTGATCCGTTATGTGCAGCCGGACGCGCCGGCGGACCACACCAGCACCGTGGGCGGGACGGCCCCGGGCTACCGCGCGGAAGGGCGGATCGGCGTCCTCTCCCTCGTCCAACGCCCCGGCACCCGGCTGCTCTTCGCGTGCCGCGACGGCACGGACACCTTCACCTCGCTCGACAGCGCCTGCGAGGGCGGACACGGGCTGCGCACCCTCGGCTGGATCCACTCCCGGGCCGCGATCCCGGGCGACGACCGGTGCCCGCGCACGTCCTACACGCGCAATCGGGAGACCCGGCCGGTGTCCGCGGTCGGCCGCGTCGAGGTTGTCGCCGTCGGGTGCGCCACGCCGCCGCGCTTTCCGGAGCACGCCGTCTCCGACGAACGCACCCACTACGACGGCCTGGCGTGGGCGGAGCCACCGACCGCCGGGGACGCGACTCTCCGGGAGAAGGTCGCGGCCTACGCGGACGGTCGACCCCGGTACGTTCCGGTGACCCGGACCCGCCACGACGTGCACGGCCGGGTGCTGGAGTCGGTCGACGCGCTGGACCGCAGGACCGTCACCGCCTTCGCTCCGCCGACCGGCCCTCCGCAGACCTCGACGAGCACCAACCCGCTCGGCCACACGACCACCACGACGCTGTTCCGCGCCTGGGCGGAGCCGCAGGCGGTCGTCGACGCCAACGGGCGGCGCACCGAGTTCGTCCGCGACCCGCTCGGTCGGCTCACCGAGGTCTGGATGCCCGGCAGCGCCGCCGGATCCCGCCGACTGCATGAGCGTTACACCTACACGATGCGCAAGGACGGCACGAGCCACGTGGCCACCGCGACCGCCAAGGCGGACGGCGGCCTGGTGACCGAATACAGCCTGCACGATGGCATGTTGCGCGCACGCCAGACGCAAAAGCCGGCCTGGGGCGGCGGTCGGGTGGTCACCGACACGTTCCACGACCCGCGCGGTCTGGTCGTGCGCACCAACAGCGCGTACAACTCCGTCGGCGAGCCGGACGGCAACCTGGTCGGCGCCGATCCGATCGCCGTCCCGGCCTACACCACGACCCGATTCGACGGCGCCGCGCGCCCGGTCCTGGCGACGACGCCGCCGGCAACCGGCACGTGGAGACCCGGCAGGGCCCGAACGGCGCGGCCGAGACCGTCCGTACCTACCACTACCCACCGGCGGGCGCCCCCCAGCCGCACACCGTGCGGTCCGTCACCACCGGCCCTGGCAACGCCGGCGAGCAGTCGTACACCTACGGCCCCACCGGCGCCACCACCGTTCGTCCCGGCCCGAACGGCGATGCGCAGCACGTCACTTGGGACGCGGAGGACCGTCCGGCCGCGGTGACCGACCGCACCGGGACCACCCGCTACGTGCACGACTCGGCACGGGCGTCTCGTACGGCTTCGGCACCCCTTCCCTGAGTGCCGGCCTGGAACCGGGCTTCGGTTGGCGGTAGCGGAACCGCCGCGCCACGCGGCCTCGTTCGTGGCCCGGCCGGGGCCTACGCCGGGTCGGCGGGCGGCACCTGTTCGGGCGTCGGGAGCAGCGCGATGCCCGACCTGAGTCGCACGGCGCCCGGCAGGTCCAGGCCGCAGCGGCGAGTGGCGACGACCGACTCCTGCATCGCCAGGGTGCCGGTGGTCGTACAGGTGCCGCAGCGCAGCGACGTCAGCCGGGCCTGCCGGACGACCGCCTGCATGCCCTCGATGTCGAAGGCGACGGTGAGGCGGATGTCCAGGGTGCCGACGCGGACGCCGTCGACGGTCAGGTCGACGCACGGGCGATGGGTGGAGGTGACCTGGTGGGTGGCCAGTGCGACGACCTCCTCGGTGTCCGGCGCGGCGCGGGTGCGGTGTGCGGCCTGGACGAGCGCGCCGTGTTTGGCCCATCCGGCGGCCACCAGGTCGAGCAGATCCAGGCTCAGGAAGCCGTCGACCACCGTGCCGATCTCCTGCTCGACGGTGCGGCCCGCGCTGTCCGTCAGGCTCTGGGCGCCGCGCCCGAGCAGCGTGGCGACCTCGTGTTCGTGTGCCGCGTCGGCGAGTGTTTCGGCAGCGGCTTCACCGTCGGCGCCGAACAGCAGTTCGCGCACGGACGTGGGGTGCGGCGCGGCGTCGGTCATGGGTCCGGCTCCTCGATGGTTTGTTCACCGGGGTCCGCGCGGGGTTCCAGCCGTACGGTCCGGTTCGTTCCGTGGGTGTCCCGCACGTCCTGTACGCCGGCCGCGGCCGGGCCGGGGCGGATGACGGCGCGAACGTGTCGACGGGTCCAGCGTGGTCCCCTCCCTCGACGGA
>NZ_JBHZAV010000218.1:0-14760 GCF_042754445.1 Embleya sp. NPDC059213 | reverse complement strand
CTCCCGAACTCCCTCGGGAGCCGGCTGCGAACCCTGCTCCGCGCACCCGACGGCGCCCGGTCGATCAGCCGATCGATCGGGCGCCGTCGGCCCACGGAGCGGACGCGGGCATCCGCATCATGAGACGCGTTGGACGACGCGGAGCGGGTGTGCGAGGTTCGACCTCATGCGACGTCGGATGATTATTACCGGCAGCGTGCCGACACCGGGCTGACCAGGACGACCACTTCCCTGCGGCCCACCGTCCGCACGCAGACCTCTCGCGCTTCGCGAGGGGTCTTTCTGTTTTCCGGACCTCCTTCCGATCCGCACGAGCACTCGATCCCCTCGATCCCACCTCGACAGGAGCCCGATCCATGGTTGACGACGGCACCCAGGTCCTCGAAGTCACCCGGTCCGCGGACGTCGCCCCACCGCCGGGCGACCCCGGCCCCGTCGCCCTGCCCGGCGACGAGGACGCCGGCCACGCGCGCCTGGTGGCCCGGATGCGACACGGCCGCGGCGTGCTCGCCCGGGTCGCCTCCACGTTGAACAACCACGGCGTGCGCCGACTCAGCTACGTCTCCACCGAGTTCGGTGCGGCCACCGTCGAGGTCACCGTGAGCGCCCGGGACGCGGCCCGGGTCGAGGCGAGGCTTCGCCGGATGGTCGAGACGCTGGAGGTCACCCGGGCGGTTGGCAGAGATTGACATGAATCACCCGAGATCTCCATACTGCGGCTGTAGTCGATTGACTACACATGGAGAACTCGTGCTCTACGGAAGCGCCTTGCGGGACGATCTGGCCCGCGCGGAGACCACACCCCTCGTCGGCATTCACGACATGTACTCCGCGTCGCTCGCGGCGCGACATTTCGACGGCTTCTTCGTCTCCGGTTTCGGCTTCGCCGCCTCCTATTACGGGCTGCCCGACATCGGCTTCATCGCCTGGCCGGACATGGTGGCGTTCGTCGAACGCCTGCGACTCGCCTTCCCCCGGCAGCACCTCCTGGTCGACATCGACGACGGCTACGGCGACCCGGAGGTGGCCTGCCACGTGGTGCAACGGCTGGCCCGGGCCGGGGCGTCGGGGGTGATCCTGGAGGACCAGATGCGGCCCCGGCGCTGCGGCCACGCCGACGGCAAGCTGGTGCTTCCGCTGAGCGAATACCTGGACAAGCTGGCGCAGGTGCTGGACAGCCGGGGCGACCTGGTCGTGGTCGCCCGCACCGACGCCACCGAGCCGGACGACATCCTGCGCCGGGCGAAGGCACTCGCCAAGACGGACGCCGACCTGGTCCTGGTGGACGGCGTGCGCAGCGTCGAGTGGATCCGCCGGATCCGGACGGCGGTCGGCGACAAGCCGCTGCTGTTCAATCAGATCGCGGGCGGCAAGTCGCCGCGCCTGACTCTGACCGAACTGGCCGAACTGGGCGTGGACGCGGCGATCTACAGCACGCCCTGCCTGTTCGCCGCGCACACCGCCATCGACACCGCGCTGACCGAACTGATCCGTGCCGACGGCCGATTGCCCGCGGCCGACGGTCCGGACGCGGTCGGCGTCCGGACCGCGACGGCGCTGCTGGAGCGCAACATCAGCCGCCACCACCCGTCCTGACCGCCGCCGGTTCGCACGACTATTCGCTCTTCGGCGCGATCCGGTGCAGTTGCCTGCGGTCGTAGTAGGTGGTCATCGCGAAGCCGAAGGCGAGACCGGCCGCGGCGCCGAAGGCGATGCCCAGCCAGGCCCGGGTCAGCCCGGCGTCGGCGCGCGCGTCGAAGTACAGGATCGCGCGCACGCCGTCGCTGAGTTGGCGCATCGGTTCGAACACGGCCAACACCCGGTAGAAGTGCGGCAACGCCTCCAGTGGGATGGTCGCGCCGGAGGACGGCAGGGCCAGCACGATGAAGACGAACATGCTGACCAACTGGCCGATCCCGCCGAAGGCCGCGTTGATCGCCTGCACGCCCAGCCCGACCGCGGTGGTCGCGCAGACCGAGAACACCCACAGCAGCGGCAGATGGGTCGCGTCCATGTCCAGGATGCCGATCGTGGCAATCATGATCAGGGTGGTGGTGAGCATCGACAACACCGCGGACATCGCGCTCTTGACCGCGAGTTGATGGGTGCGGGTGATGTGCACCAGCGGCCGTTCGGTACGCCACGGGCCGATCTCGCTCGCCACATAGCCGAGCGCGACGTCGACCCCGTTGCCGATGACGTTGCCGCCCAGGAAGCCGGCCAGCACCAGGAGCAGCGTGTAGTAGAAGGCGGTCAGGCCCAGTCCGCTGTGTGGGCCGATCGGGTGACCCACCGCGACGGCGACCGCGATCGGGTCGGCGAGCAGCAGTCGGGACGCGGTGGTGGCCTGCCCCGGCCCGCTCGGCGGCACGGCGGTGAGCGCCGCACCCAACTGCAACGAGGCCGCGTGCAGGGCCTGTTGGGCGATGCCGGTGGCCAGTGACGAGGCCAGGCTGCCCGCCCCGGGGTTGGTCAGCACGGTGACCGTGGGGCGGGTCGGCGCGGCCGGCGCGGGCGCTCCCAGCGCGGCCACCGACGCGGTGAAGCCCGCCGGCACCACGATCGCGCCGTACAGCTTGCCCGAGCCCATTTGTTGTCGGGCCGAGTCCTCGTCCATGATCCGCCAGGAGACCGCGTGGTCCGGGTCGGGCGCGGCGGCGATGCCCTCGGTGATCCGGGCGCCGAGGTTCTCCGTCCCGGCCGGCGCGCCCTGATCGGCGTCGACCAGGCCGATCGGCAGGCGATGCAGATCCGTGCGCGGGTTGAGGATGCCGCCCATGTAGAGCATGGACAACAGGAAGGCCAGTACCCCGACGATGACCGAGGGCATCACCCAGATCCGCGGATTGCGCAGCACCCGAGACGCGCCGACCCAGGGGGTGGACTGGTTCGAGGCCATCACTCTCCAGAGGGGCCGAGGGCGGACCGGCCACCCGCGCGCAGGCACGGCGACGGGCGGGCCGCCATGGGCGAGATGGTCGCCCGGTCCGGGGCGGACCAAACCCCGGCTGCGCGGGACGGGCGAACGCCCGTATCGGGCCCGGGAGCGCTGCGCCGCCGGAACGGCGAAAAGCCTCGCTCCCGGCGTGGGGCGCCGGAAGCGAGGCCGTCATCGGTCGCGCGTGATCAGGAGATGCTCACGTCGTCCACGAGGAACGTGGTGGTCAGCGAGGAGTCCTCGGCACCCGCGAAGGTGAGGGTGACCGTCTGGCCCGCATAGGCGCTCAGGTTCACCGTGCGTTGCACGTAGGCACCGGTGGCGCCGACGTTGGAATAGGTGGCCAGGGTGGTGGAGCCGATCTTGATCTTCAGAGTGTCGTAGACCGTGCTGCCGGTCTCCTTGGTGGTGGTCTTGATCCACACCTTCAGGCTCGGGGAACCGGCCGGGATCGTGATGTTGGACTGGCTCACGGTCTCGGTCGCGGTGGACCCGTAGCCCATCATCCACGCGTACCAGGAGCCGCCGTGCGCGGAGCCCGGGTTGCTGTTGGTGATGTCGTTGGCGCTTTGCGTCCAGTTCGCGGTGCCCTGTTCGAAGTCGCCGTTGCGGATCGAGTTGCCCGGCGGCGCGTTGCCGACGGTCAGCGTGTACTGCGCGGTGTGCGTGGCGGAGGGACCGGTACCGGTCACGGTGATCACGTACGTACCGTTCGCCGCGTTCGCGGCGGCCGTCGCGGTCAGGGTGGCGGAGGCGCCGGACTGGACGGAGTTCGGGACCACGCTCACCGAGACGTCGGCGGGCTGACCGGTGGCGGTCAGCGCGACGGTCTGTGCCGCGCCCGAGGTGATGGTGGTACCGACCGTGGCCGAGACCGAGTTGCCGGCGAGCACGGAACCCGAGTTCGGGGTGACGGCCATCGAGAAGTCGTTCTGCCCGGGGCCACCGGTGCACGTCGGGTCATTGGGCTGCGCGGGCACGCTGATCGCGTCCCAGGCGGCCTTGGTCTTGTTGAACAGCGCGCAGGTCGCGTCGAGGGTCTTGGCCGAGTTCAGCGTGGCGGTGCGGTACTTCTTGTAGGTCATGCCGCTGGTCTTGAGCAGCATGCCGCCGTAGAAGACCTTGCCGGCCTGCTGGATGCCGACCCCGGTGAGGGTGGTGTTGTTGCAGGTCGGGCTGGTGGGCTTGCCGCCGCCCGGGCTGGTGCCCTCGGCGAGCAGGTAGAACCAGTGGTTCAGCGGGCCGGCCGCCGCGTGCTCCTCCGTGTTCGGGATGGAGGAGCTGTAGCAGTCGGGGTCGCCGTTGGTGGAGGGCTTGTACATGTAGCGGATCGGGCCCTGGCCGACCAGGTTGACGGCTTCGCCGACGGTGTAGTCGGGGACGTCGTACGGCGAGGGCTCGTTGGTGTACGCCTCGGTCAGCGCACCCATGATGTCGCCGGTGGACTCGCCCAGACCCGGCTCGGTGCCCGCGCCGCCGGGGGTGAACTGGTCGATGCCGTGCCCGAATTCGTGGCCCACGACGTCCATCGAACCGATCCACTGGTTCGCCTGGTTGTGCCCGATGGAAACGGACGAGCCGTCCCAGTAGGCGTTGACGTCGTTGAGGCCGACCTTGACCGGCCAGCTCCCGCCGGTACCGTTGTGCCCGTTGCGACCCAACCAGTCGCGGAGCATGTTCCATTCCTTCTGCGCCGCCCACATGACGTCGGCGCAGCCGGTCTCCTTGCTGGACGCCTGGCCGTTGCCCCACGAGTCGCTCGACTTGGAGAAGACCGTGCCGTTGGCGTAGTCGGCGCAGGTCAGGCCGGGACGGTTCGGGTCGCGCAGGGAGTACGTGCCGTTGTTGTTGGTCGTGTCGATGGTCAGCGGACCGGGCCCGTTCCACTGGCTGTTCGCGCTGCCGGCCTTGACGTCGTCGACGGTGTCGAGCACCGTGCCCGTGCTCGCATCGACGAAGACGTGCAGCCTGCTGGGCGCGGTCGCGGTACGACCGGCCAGGACGGTTTCCCAGGCCAGGTTGCTCTGCCCGTCCTTGACCCGGACGACCAGGCGGTGCGACTCGACCTTGTCGACCGAGGCGAGCCTGGTCCTGGAGGTGGCTTCCGCCGCCGCCGCGTCGATTCGCGCGGTGGTGTTCGCCGCGATCCGGGTGCCGGTGGCGGATTGGGTCGCGCGGACGCGGCCCTGGCCGTCGGCGAGCACCACGGCGTCGCCGCCGACCACCGGGATGCCCCGGTAGGTGCGCTCGTAGGCGACCGAGTAGAGGCCGTTGACCCAGGGGGTCACCGCTTGGCGCTGATACTGCTCGTCGGGACCCTTGGCGAGAGAGTCCAGACCACTGGCCGCGGCCCGGTCGGCGGCGGAGACCGCCAGGGACTGCGAGCCGGGGGGAGGCGGGTCGGCGGAGGCCGACTGAGCGGTCGAGGCGACCGTCAGCCCGGCGAGTACGGCCAGAACAGTCCCGGCCGTCACCGTTTTTCGATTCATCGAGGCTCCTTGAGTGGAAGGTAGACCTCGACCACGAATCCGGCCTTCGCCGTGCGTGTCCGCAAGGAGAGCGAACCGCCGCCGAGTATGGCCGCCGGGTTCGTGCCCGATCGGCAAACGCTCACACGGTGGGACGGCCCCGTTCAATGCGCCGTCGAGCGGTCGGCAAAATCTGTCAAATGCCTTCTTCCGCACCAGAGTTGCCCAGGACGGAGAATGACGGCCGGGAGTCGGTCGACGGGGCCGCCCGGCGCCCGGCGCGCCTTCGGAGAGGCACGTCGGGCATCGGGCGGTCGGTGCGATCGGCCCGGATCAGCCCAACGGGAGATCCAGATGATGCGGGTCCGATTCGGTGGGGGCGATGGTGATGGTGCTGCCCTCGACGGTGGCGGCACCGTAGAACGGGTCGATGGTGTCGACCACCAACATCACCCGGTGGCCGGCCGGCACGTTGTAACCGGTGGCCTGGAGTTCGATGTCCACCGTGACCGATTCGCCGGCCTCACCGAGGAGCCGGGTGAACGGCGCGTGCGTGATGATGTGGCCCAGGCCGCGCGGACCGACCGCGAACAGGTAGGCCACCAACGTCGATTCCGGCGCGTCGACGGTGTAGGTCAGGTGCAGCCGGGGGATGCCGCGCAGCGGTGTGACGACGGGCAGCGGCGCGGTGACCCACACGCCCGCGTTCGCCCGGTCGATCTTGCCGGTGCGGTAGACCCTGGGCAGACCGGCCAGTTCGGCGAATCCGGAGAAGATGATCGCGTCCGCGACGGTGGCCCGGGTGTCGGTGCCGGCCCGGAAGGTGACGTCACCGTCGCCGCTCGGCTTGTCGGTGAGCGTGCCGTCGCCGCCGTTCTGCGGCGCGGACAGGTAGAGGCGTTCGGTGCGTCCGGTGACCGCGCCCCAGGTGGACCGTTCCTCGATGGGGCCGTGCCACATGATCTCGGAGACGACCTCGCCCTCGGTGTCGATGTCGTTGTCGACCCCCTTGAGATAGTGGTCGAACCACCGATGGGCGTCCTCCCAGATCCGGTTCGGCAACCCGACGATGCCGGTCGCCTCGGGGCCCGAGTGATCGCCGATCGACATCAACAGCCGCTTGGGACCGGTCAGTCGGTTGAACGTCTCCAACATCTGATTGCTTGGGAACAGCGTCTCGTGCCACGCGTTCGCGAACAGCACCGCCACGTCGTTGTCGTTGATCTGCTCGATGTAGGTGATCGGTGAGCGCGGGACGGCCCAGGCCAACGTGTCCGGCACGTTCTCGTTGTTCAACACGTCGGCGAATACCTGCTGGGTCTTCTCGCTGAGCCTGGCCTTGGCCGCGGCCTTCAACAACGCGGCGACCGAGGCGACATGGCGGGTGTCGTTCTCGTAGAACGCCTTGCCCAGGTCGCCCCACGTGCTGAGCGCGGCGACCGCCTTCACCCTGGGTTCGTGGGCGGCGACCAACTGGCTGATCCCGGAGCCGTAGGAGTCGCCGAGGAAGCCGACCGAGGTCGGCTCGGTGCCGATCTGCTCGATCGCGAAGTCCAGCGCCGCGATGCCGTCCTCGATGTCCGGGGTGCCGGCCACCTCGACGTGGCCACCGGATCCGGCGAAGCCGCGGGCGGTGTAGGCCAGGACGTCGTATCCCTTGAGGGCGAACCGGATCGCCTGTGCCACGTAGACGAGCCAGCCCGCGTCCGTCCACGGCGAGGGCATCACCACCACCGGCCGGGCCTCGCCGTCGCGGTGCGCCCAGAGCGCGCCGTCCAGCGACACCTTCGTGCTCCCGCCCTCCGGCGGACGGGGAACGGTGACCCGGCGGAAGTCGACCCGGGACCGAAGCTGCTCGATCTCGGCCGCCCGCGCGGGCGCGAGATGACTGGTGTCCCCGGTCTCCAGGGCCTCGGCGATTCGCGCCAAGGCCGCCTCGTCCAGTTCCGGATAGAGGGTGGTCGGTTGCGGTTCCTGAGAACTCACGTCGGTCCTTTCCCACTTCGTCGGATCGAGCGCACGACGTCGACGACACACCATGATCGCAGTGCGTGCCGACTTCAGGACACACTGTCATTTCATGGTGCTCCGCGAGGGGAGTATGGGAGGAAAATCCGAAGTGGGAAACAGCCGTTCCGGTGCGCCGGCCCCTTTCGCTACCCTCGGCCGACCTGTCGGAATCGACGAGCGGGGCGGCCCGCGGATCGGATGGCCAAGATGAGCGTTCCCCCGGAAGTCGAGACAAAGCGGCCGACCGTGTCGATCTCCGCCGGACGGGTGCGCGGCACCGCCTCGGACGGCATCCACCGCTTCCTCGGCATCCCGTACGCCGCCGCGCCGGTGGGGCCGAGACGGTTCGACCGGCCGGTGCCGCACCCGGGTTGGTCCGGTGTGCGGGACGCTGATTCGATGGGGCCGACCGCGCCGCAGGCGCCGTATCGGGGCGGCCTGGAATCGCTGCTGCCGACGGTGACGGTCGAGGGCGACGAGGTGCTCAACCTGAACATCTGGGCGCCCGCCGACGCGACCGGTCTGCCGGTCATGGTGTGGGTGCACGGCGGTTCGCTCGCACACGGCGCGAACGCGCTGCCCGGATACGACGGCAGCACCTTCGCCCGGGACGGCGTGGTGTTCGTGGCGCCGAACTACCGTCTGGCGTCCGAGGGTTTCTCGGTGCTGGCGGGTGCGCCGCGCAATCTCGGACTGGCCGACGTGCTCGCCGCGCTGCGCTGGGTGCGGGCCGAGATCGCGGCCTTCGGCGGGGATCCGGAACGGGTCACCGTGTTCGGCGAGTCCGCCGGATCGATCCTGCTCGGTGCGCTGATCGCGCATCCCGAGGCCGAGTCGTTGTGCACCCGGGCCATTCTGCAGAGCGGCATGCCCGGCGCCGTCCCGCCCGCGCGGGCCGGGCGGATCACCCGCCTGGTGGCCAAGCGGCTGGGCCGGGCGGCCACCCGGGAGGCGTTCGCGGACGTGCCCGCGGCCGAACTGGTCGCCGCCGAGCAGGCGGTCACCGCCGGCGGCAACCCGATGACCGGCGGCCCGGGCTTTGCCTTGGCCGTCGGCGAGGACCCGGTGCCGGTCGAGCCGTTCGCCGCGCTACTGGCCGGCGCCGGTTCCGGGATCGGGCTGTTGATCGGCTCGAACGCCGAGGAATACCGGTTGTGGTTCGTGCCCACGGGCCTGTTGCACCGGGTCGGGCCACTGTTGTTCGCGGGCGCCCGGCTGAAGTTCCGGATCGGGCGCCGGATCCTGGCCGTGTATCGGGCCGAGCGGCCTGGCGCCTCGCGCGGCGAACTGCTGGGCACGCTGGCCGGCGACCTGCTGCTCCGGCTGCCGATCAACCGGCTCGCGGATGCCCGGCTGGCGCGCGAGGCACCCACCCATGTCTACGAGTTCGGCTGGCGCAGTCCGGCCCGCGATCTCGGCGCCGCACACGCGATGGAACTCCCGTTCGTGTTCGACGGCCTCGACCTGCCCGACTGGCGGGCGCTTACCGGAGACGCGCCGCCGCAGCGGTTGGCCGACGAGATGCACGCGGCGTGGGTGCGGTTCGCCAAGACCGGCGACCCGGGCTGGGAACCGTGGGACGTCCGGCGCCCGGTCCGGGTGTTCGACGCGCCCGAATCGAGCACGGTGCTCGCCCCGCGCGAGGTCGAGCGGGCGGTCTGGCCCTGAGCGGTGCGGCACGTCCGGCCGGGTGGACGGCGACTCACCCGGCCGGGCCCGAGCCGGCGCGCCGCCGGCTCAGCCGAGGGCTCGGCGGACGGCCGCGTGCGGCAGCGCGTACGCCCGCTGCCCGGCCGGGGCGTGCACCGTCTCGGCGGCCAACAGGGCGTCCAGGACCGCCTCTTCGACGGCGTCCATGGTCGCCGCGAACACCGTGTCGAGCAGCGCCGAGGGCAGCGGCTCCATCGCGCGCGGCGGCGCGGTGGAGAAGGCCACCGCGCAGTCGCCGCTGCCGTGCGCGAACGCCGCGCCGACCCGGGCCAGGGCGAACACGCCGCGGCCGGCGATCCGGGTCGACTCGCGGGTGGAACAGGGCAGATCGGTGGCCACCACGATCACGCACGAACCCCGCCCGCGCACCGGCCCGGCGGTCGGCAGGCCCAGCGAGACGGGCCGCACCGACTGGCCGCCCAGGCGCAGTTCGCCGGACATGTTGGCCTGGACCAGGACGCCGACGGTCGCCTCGCCGGTGTCCGTCGGCACCCGGCGCGACGCGGTGCCGATGCCGCCCTTGTAGCCCAGCGCGCACGCGCCGGTGCCACCACCCACGTTGCCCTGTGGCACCGCCCCGGTCGAGGCGGTGTCCAGCGCGGCGTGCACGTGCGTGGCGGTCAGCGCCCGTGGTCGCGCCCGGGACAACCAGGTGTCGTCGATCTCGCCGACCACCGGGTCGACCGAGGCCGGCGGCGGGTCGGCCCGGGCCGGCCGCCAGGTCAGCAGGGCGTCCGCGGCCCGACAGGTGGACTGCGTGGAGGTCAACAACAACGGCGTGCCCAGTCGGCCGAGTTCGACCAGTGGGCCGGCTCCGACCAACCCCGCGTGGCCGTTGCCGACGAACAGCCCCGCGCGCAACGGGCCGTGGGTGTACAGCGCGTCGGGCACGATCGCGGTCACCCCCGAGTACAGCCCCGCCGCGGCGTCGCGCAGCGTGGTGTGGCCCACCCGAACGCCCGCCACGTCGGTGATCGCGTTCCACGTCCCGGGGCGCAGTCCACCCGGTGCGTGGCCGTAGTCGCGGATCCGCGGCCGCGGCCCCGGGCGATCGGTCGCGAGTGCGGTCATGGTCGGGCTCCAGGGGTCGGTTCCGCCGGCATTCGCATGACGTCACTGTGCGCCGCCGCCGCGACGGGTCGCACCGTCGCCGCCGACGAAAGATCGGCCCCGACTCCGTGGCCCCCGCCAAGCCGGCGACACGGTGCGCGGCGGGCGCCGACGTGCCTCGCGTCCCGCGTCCGGCGTCCCCGTGTTCCGGCGCCGTGCGGTCCGCGCTCTATAGGCTGACCACCCACTGGCGCCGGAGAGCGGCACCGACACGGTTGAGGGTGCACGGATGAGCGCGCGTTTCGAGGAACTCGACTGGCGGCCGACGCCGATGGGCGAGATCAGCCTGCGCCGCAGGCGGGATCCGGCCACCGGCGAGGACGTGTACGAGGTCAAGCTCGGCGACGAGTTCCTGATGTCCAGCCTGTTCACCGCGGGCGAGATCGCGCTGACCCGACTCGGCCTGGCCGCACTGCCCGAGGGCGAACTCGACGTCGTGGTGGGCGGGCTCGGGCTCGGTTACACCGCCAAGGCGGCACTGGACGACCCGCGCCTGCGCAGCCTGATCGTGGTCGACGCGCTCGGCGAGGTGATCGACTGGCATCGGCGCGGCCTGGTGCCGTTGGGCCTCGCACTGGCGGACGATCCCCGGTGCCGGTTGAGCCAGGGCGACTTCTTCGCACTGGCGGGCGATCCCCGGGGGTTCGATCCGCAGGAGCCGGGTCGCCGCTTCCACGCGATCCTGCTGGATGTCGACCACTCGCCGCGGCACGTGCTGCACCCCAGCCACGCCGCCCTGTACCGGCCCGCCGGACTGCGCGCACTGGCCGATCGGCTGCATCCGGACGGGATCTTCGCGTTGTGGTCGAACGACCCGCCGGACGCGGAGTTCGGCGAGGTGCTCGGCCAGGTGTTCACGGACCCGGTCGCGCACGTGGTCGACTTCGACAATCCGCTCCAGGGCGGTACGTCGACCAACACCGTCTATGTGGCGCGAAAGGCGGGAGACCCCGCGTCCTGACCCGGCGGGACGGCGAGCCGGGCCGGGACGCGGGGGTCCCGGGCGTGTTCCCGAGCCCCCTCCGGAACACGCGCGGATGCCGTATCCGGCGACAGGGCACGGGTCGCCGGATACGGCATCGGGTCAGCCGCGCAGGTGGTCGATCGCGGTGCGCGCGGCCAGACCGATCGCCGCGTCGGCACGCGGGAGCCGGAAGCCCATCGACTCCGAGCGCAGGAACACGCCGACGGCGTAGCGCTTGCCGTCCGGGTATTCCACGACACCGGCCTCGTTGCGCACGCCCCACAGGGTGCCGGTCTTGCCGGACACCCGGATCTCGTCCCCGAACGCGGAGGAGAGCCGGTGCGGCCAGATCTGTCGGCCCATGATCTCGCGCACCTCGGCGCACGCCTCGACCGGACCGGCCTCGTCCCGCCAGATCGCGGCGAGCAGTTTGGTGATCTCGCGCGGGGTGGTCGAGGCGGTGCGCTCGGGATCGCGCACGCGCAGCCCGCGGCACTGGTCGGGGGTGAGCGCGGCCATCTTCTCCTGGGCGTCCGCGGCCGTCGGGTCGATGCCCAGATCGAGCATCACGGAGGCGAAGAGTTCCTTGCACCCGGTGACCGAGGTGTCCCGGCAGCCCAGCTCGTCCAGGGTGGCGCGCACGTTCTCCCGGCCGACCAGCCGCAACATCACGTCGGTGGCCGCGTTGTCGCTCATCGTCATCATCATGTGGGTGAGGTCGCGCGCGCTCATCTCCACGTCGTGCCGGCAACCGTCGGTGCCGATGCCGTCGCCCTCGCGGTCGGCGTCGGTGACCAGGTGGCGGCCGGCCCGATCGAGGCGGCCGTCGGCGGCCTGGCGGGCGTACTCCAGGGCGATCGGGATCTTGAAGACCGAGGCCAGCACGACCGGCGCGTCGCCTTGGTACTCGACCTCGCCGTCCCCGTCCAGTTCGCGTACGTGCAGATAGCCGTCCACGTCGGCGGCGTCGAAGACGGCCCGGATGCTCTTCGCCGGCTCGGCCGGCGGTTGCTCGCTGCTCATGTGCACTCCGTGAATCGTCGGCCGACCCCGGGGGGCCGGTGGTGGTGGCTCAGCGCTTCGCGGACGTGTTGGGCAGGTGGGTGGCCGAGGTGTGCGCGGCCACCGCGTACCAGATGTTGACCAGGTCCATCAGGGCGTTCGGGTCGGGCGCCGCGCACCGCACCGTCAACAGGTCCAGCCGCTCGGCGCCGGGCACCAACGCGGCGAACTCGGCGGCCAGGGGGAGTTGGAAACCCACCTCCAGGACCAGTTCCTCGGGCACCGGCAGCGCGCGCAGCGAGGAGGCGTTCTTGACCGCCAGCGCGGCCTGCTCGCGGATCAGGTCCCGGGCCAGGGAGGGGTGCATGGTGTCCGCCGCAGCCCAGCCCTCGGCCGACTTGACCTGCGCGGTGACCACGCCGGGGAATGCCTCCGCGGCCACCGAACACACGTGGTTGTCGCCGGTGACCAACCCGATCGGCACCCCGTGCTGGGCCGCGAGCAGCGCGATCACCTCGGCCTCGGTGACCTGGCGACCGCCGAGTTTGACCGTGGTGAAGTTGCCGGAGAAGGTGTGCGCGAGCACGCCCGGCTCGCCGGCCGCCGCGTGGTAGCCGACGAACAGCGCCACCGCGTGTTGCGGGCCCAGCCCCTGGGCCATGCACTGGGCCTTGGGGGAGCCGAGGATCATCCGGGCCCGGGGGTCGAGGTCCTCGGCGATCAGGTTGTCCATCGTGCCGTGGCTGTCGTTGATCAGTACGCGGTCCGCGCCCGCCGCGAAGGCGCCCTCGATCGCGGCGTTCGCCTCGCCGGTCATCAGGTGCTGGGCCCGCGGGTAGCCGCTGCCGCCGCGCCAGATCTGGTCCAGCGTGGCGATGCCCGCCACACCTTCCATGTCGATCGAGATGTACACGTCCATCGGTCACTCCCGCTTCGTCGCGTTGCCCGTGCCGGTCCGGTTCGCGCGCGTCCTGCGGGAAACCGGTGCGGGCGGTGCGCGGACCGTCGGCGGCCTCTGCCGAGGATTCCGGGAAGCGGTACCGCTCGGCGTCGGTGATTCGGACAGGTTCGGGGGCGGTTCTTCGTCCCGGACGACGATTCACGCCATTCGGGCGCTGCCTACCGTGATCGTCCTCTGCGGCACTCGCCGCCGCTTTCCGAGGAGGTATCCCACGATGGGACGATCCGAGGTGTCCGGGCCGGTCGCCCGGACGCTGCCGACGCCGGAGTATCTAGCGACCCGAATCGGTGAGCTGGCCGAGCGTGGCAACATCCCCGGCGCCAGCGTCGCGGTACGGATGGGCGACGAGACGGTGACCGCCGCCACGGGTGTGCTCGACGTGGAGATCGGCTACCCCGCGACCCCCGACTCGATCTTCCAGATCGGATCGATCACCAAGGTCTGGACGGCGACGCTGATCATGCAGCTCGTCGACGAGGGCGTGCTCGACCTGGACGCCCCCGTGCGGACCTACCTGCCCGAGTTCCGGCTCGTCGACGAGGCCGCCGCCCAGGTGGTGACGCCCCGTCAGCTCCTGTGCCACACCGCCGGTTTCGAGGGCGACCTGTTCGACGACCACGGCCCCGGCGACGACGCGGTGGCCAAAATGGTCGCGGGACTGGCCGACGACGCGGGCCAACTCTTTCCGCCCGGCGAGATGTTCTCCTACTGCAACAGCGGCTTCGTCGTGCTTGGCCGGATCGTCGAGGTACTCACCGGGCAGACCTGGGAGGCCACCCTGCGTGAGCGGATCGCGATCCCGCTGGGGCTGACCCGGGTGGCCACCAACGCCAACGAGGCGCTCCTGCACCGGGTGGCGATCGGGCACGGTGCGGGGCCGGACGGGGTCCCGGTCAAGGTGCCGGCCTGGGAGGGGCCGCGGTCCAACGCGCCGGCCGGCTCGACGCTGACCACCACCGCGACCGACCTGGTCGCCTTCGCCGCCGCGCACGTCGCCCGGGGACTGTTGCCGGACGGCACGCGCCTGTTGTCCGAGGCGTCCGCGCTGGCGATGCGCGAGCCGCAGGTGCACGCGCCCGACATCGGCGCGGTGGGCACCGTGTGGGGGCTGGGCTGGAACCTCTTCGACTGGGTCGGCGGCCCGGTGATCGGCCACGACGGCGGTGCCATCGGGCAGAGTGCGATCCTGCGGGTGGCCCCCGAGAGCGGCGTCTCGATCGCGATCCTGACCAACGGCGGTGACCTGGGGGTGATGTACGACCTGGTCCGCGACGTGTTCGCGGCCAGTGCCGACGTGGTGGTCCCGGAACCCGTCGCGCCGCCGGTCGACCCGCCGGTGGTGGACTCGCGCTTCTTCGTCGGCCGCTACGCCTCGCAGGCGATGGTCTACGACGTGGTCGAGTCCGAGGAGGGACTCGAGGTCACCATGCGGGCGATCGGTGTCGCCGCCGAGATGGCCGGCGGCGACCACGCCAAGACCGGCAGGCTCGCGGTTCGCGACGCCCGCACCCTGATCGAGGTCGAGCCGCAGGGCGGGCGACACACCCAGTACGCCTTCCTCGGCGACGGCGACCGCGCCGACTTCCTGCACATGACC
>NZ_JBHZAV010000217.1:0-14930 GCF_042754445.1 Embleya sp. NPDC059213 | reverse complement strand
ATGCCCAGGATGCGCAGTTCGGCGCCGACGGCTTCGCGGGTGGTCGTCTCGGGGAGTCCGCTGGGGTGGGTGGCGTCGAGGAGGCTGTCGGCGAGCGGGAGTTGTCCGTCGCCGACCGTGCGGGTGCGGCGGTGGAGTTCGGGGAGTTGCAGAAGCAGGTCGCGGCGGGTGAGGCGGCCGTCGTGAACGTGGTCGAGGGCGCCGATGCGGGCGAGGTGTTCGGCGGTGGGCAGGGTGGGGTGGGCGCGTTGCCACAGGTCCGTCAGGGAGGTGTAGGGGTGGCCGGCGGCGATGCGGGCGCATTCCTCGTCGGTGATGCCGCGCACCGCCGACAGCGCCAGGCGCACGCCCCAGGTTCCGTTGGCGGCCTGTTCGAGGGTGTGGTGGGGGTGGGAGTGGTTGACGTCGACGGACTGGATCGGCACGCCGTGGCGGCGGGCGTCGGCGACGATCACCCGGCGCGGCCACATCCCCGGGTCGTGCTCGAGTAGGCCGGCGTACAACGCGGCGGGATGATGCGCCTTGAGCCACGCGGACTGGAGCGCGGGGACGGCGAACGCCACAGCGTGTGCCCGGCAGAATCCGTAGGATCCGAAACTCTCGACCACCCGCCACACCTCGTCGCGGACGTCGGGGGCGTAGCGGCGGGCGGTGGCGTGTTCGTGGAACCACGCGCGGACCTGTGGCATGCGTTCGCGGTCGGCCAGGGCGCGGCGGGCGACGTCGGCCAGGGCCAGGTCGCAGCCGGTCATGGTGGCCAGGAGGCCCATGATCTGTTCGTGCCAGATCGTGACGCCGTACGTGTCGGCGAGTACGGGTTCGAGGTCGGGGTGGGGGTAGGTGGGGGCGGTGCCGTGGCGGGCGGCGATGTAGCGCTCGGGCGTGCCGCCGGCGACCGGCCCGGGGCGGAACAGCGAGATGTCCGCGATGACGTCCTGCACCCCCCTCGGCTGTAGCCGGCCGAGCAGGTCCTGCTGGCCGGGGGATTCGAGTTGGAACATGCCGATGGTGTCGGAGGATTGGATGAGCCTGAACGCGAAGAAGTCGTCGAGCGGCACCCGGGCGGGGTCGTCGAGGTCGATGTGTTCGCCGGTGGCGTGTTCGACCTCGGCCACCGCGTGTGCCATGGCCGACTGCATCCGCACCCCGAGCACGTCCAGCTTGATCAGTCCCAGGGCTTCGACCTCCTCCTTCGCGGCCTGGACCATCGGATAGCTCCCGCCCGGGGTGGGCTGCACCGGCAGGCGATCGAGGAGGGTGGCGTCGGTGATGATCACCCCGCAGGGGTGCATCGCCATCCCGCGCGGCAACGCGTCCAAACGCTCGGCGAGGGCGAACAGAGGCCCGTACCGGTCCGCTTCGGCCGCCAGGGGCCGTAGTTCGGGCAGTTCCGCCAGCGCGGCGGTGCCCCGGGCGCGGATGTGCGGGAAGGATTTCGCGATGCGGTCGATGTCGCCGGGGGCCAGGCCCAGGGCGAGGCCGGTGTCGCGCAGCGCGTGCCGGGCCCGGTAGGTCTCCGGCATCGCGGTGACCGCCACTCGCTGCGAACCGAACCGTTCGAAGATCTTGTCGTAGACCTCCAGCCTGCGCGCGGACTCCACGTCGAGGTCAACGTCCGGCAGCGCGGAGTGCCGCTCGGAGAGGAAACGCTCTTTACCGACCGGCGAGCTCACCGGGACGCGCTCAACCTGGGGCGATGCGTCGCGGTCGTGTCAGGGATGGCCTGCTTCCTTCTCGGATGTCGGGCCGCAGGTAGGCGCCCTGAGCCTCGCGGCCACCCGGCGTCACGGCATGCCCGCACCGTGACGCCCCGGCTGCACACTGCGGACGGGCTACGTCATCAACTCGATGTGCGGATGCTCGGGCTCCGCCGGGCAGACGAACAGGTGCTGCCGGTAGCCGCTGCCTATCTGGACACCGGTCGCGTTGTAGCCGCGGTGGCCGGGGTACGGTCCAGCACCTGGGTGGGGATGCGGAGACCAGCTGTTCCCGGCGTCGTCCCCTTCCTCGAACGTGGCGACGGTCATCAGGACCTCCATGCCGGTGCCGCACTCGGAGCAGGGCTGCGAGCTGGGGTCGGTGGAGTTCCAGGCGGGCCAGCCGCCGACCTTCCACCCGGGTGCGTTGGACAGCACACAGTCGTAGTACGTGTCCGGGTCCATGTCTTCCTCTGCCGCCTGCGGCACACTCCACTGCTTGAGCTGCTCCCGCAGTTCTTCGCTCAGCTCCAGATGGTCGGGGTACTCGGTGATCTGCTCCGGTTCGAGCACGCACGGTTCCGGTAGATAGCCGTCGAACTGCACTGCGGGCGGCTCGGGGGGCGTGTCGAGGATGTCGGTGACGGCGGCTGCCGAACGCCAGAAGAGCAGGGTCCTGGGCATGATCGGATGATCGAAGGGGCACCACAGAACCTGCAGCAGGTCCTTGCCCTCCGGCGGGCTCAGATCGGGCACATCCCGTACGTACAGCTGCGCGACGGGCAGCATCGCTATGGGGCCGTCGTACGCCTGGACCGCCAGCCTCACCGGATACGTCCGAGGGGGGCGGATCTGCTCGAGAGTCTCCCGTTCCTCCGGAGTCAGGTCCCGGCCGTGCGAGGCGGCGAAGATCCGTCGTTCCAGCCGCAGATCCGCCGGGGGCTGGGCTGGGTTGATGCCATCCACCACATGCGGTTCCTCGCAGTGCGGCCACGGCTCCTCGGCGGGCCACAGCAGCGGCCCGCCGATCGAGCTGTCGTGCCACGTCGGCGCCCCAGGGCGGGGGTGCAGGCGGGTCGCCGTGCGGGCCAGCGGAGCCAGTTGGGGAAAGACCGCGGCAACGTCGATCGGCCGTGGCGGAGTGACAGGAGTGACATTCATGGCCGCGATCTTGCCAATCGCCTCTGACGACGGCCCTCGTGGCCTCCCCACGAAGAGTTCAGGCACGGGCGCCACTCGGGAGAGCGCTACCGCCGGTCCGGTGCCGGCAGATGGCCCGCGAGCAGGTCCACGATCGCCGCGTGGATGTCCGTCCACGCGCGCGGTTCGTCGCCACGTACCACCTGGACAGGGACGACCTTGACGCGTCCATTCCGTCCGGGCCGCCGCCGGTCGGGAGATGGTCCATCACAATCTCCATCGGCAGGCCGTGGCCGAACCCCTTGAAGTTGAGCATCTCGCCGATGGTGAGGTACGCAGACGGCCCTGGTGCCGCCCCACGGGGGAGGGCGGCACCAGGGCCGATCTACGGATAACCGTAGCGCTGAAGTGCTGGTCAGGGGCGGCGAAGCGGCAAGCCGGGCTGTTCGCGTGAGGCGGGGACTTCGGGGGCGTACGACACGAGGTCGGGCACCGGCCTGCCGGTGGGCTGGGTGACGACGATGACCCGGCTGTCGTCCAGGCGGGCGGGGAGCGCCTCGTACGGACCGTCCGGCACCGCCTGCCGGTATGGCACCGTGCCCGGCCGCCGGGTGAGTCCGGCGATCAGCCAGACGAGCCGGGCCTTGGCGTCCCACCCGTACGAACCGGCCTCGTACGCGCGGGAGGCGGGGTACTCACACCAGTACGTGCAGGAACGGCGCCAGTTGTTCGCGAGTCCACACGTCGTCCAACACCAGCAGGGTCCGCGGACGCGCGTCCAGCAGGCGTCCCAGGTGCGTACCGGCCAGGTCCGGGTCGTCGAACGGAGTGGTGTCCCCGGTGATCAACCGGGTCGCGTCGGCGACCGCCGCCGCGATCGCCGCCCGCCCGCGCACGTCCCGCCCGATCGTCACGACGTACACGCGGCCCCGGAACCGGCGCCGCACCGCCCGATCCGCGCACACCACCCGCGCCAGCGTCGTCTTCCCGAACCCCCCGGCGCCGTGCACACCCGTCGTGATGCCGACCGTGGCGCGCCCGGCCGCACACACCGCCGCGACCACCTCCGCACCCTGCTCGCGCGCCACCCACCAGTCCTCCACCGGCGGCGGCGGGTCCCCCGCGTCTGCGGACGGCCGCTGCACCAGCGGCACCACCAGCGTCAACACGGCGCCCACCACGATCAACACGCCCAGCGCCGGCCACGGATACTCGCGCAACACGTCCAAACCCCAAGGCCAATGCGCCTGTTCCGCGGCCGGCCCGCCCAACACCCCGCCCAGGGCCGCCACCACGGCCCCGACCACGACCAGACCCCCACCCACCACGTTCCGCGTGCCCTCGACGACCCACCCCCGCCGAGAGGCTATCCACGCACCCACGGGACCACCGCGCCTTTCGAGCCGAAAGACCACGCCCTCCGGCGTCGCCGGCTGCGGAATCGCGTTCGGCGCGCGAGCGAGCGACGTGTCTCCCAGCCCCTCCGGTCCGAACAGGCCGCAACCAAAGGGCCTTCGCTCCGATGCGCGATTCCCCCGGGCGGGCCGCGGCGTCGAATCGCCCATCGCGTCGATGGTCGGCGGGCGAATCGCCGCACGAGCGCGGACCGTCGAAAGAAGTTGGTCTCGATGTTCCCAAACCTCGTCCCGAACGCCCACTGACAGGTGAGGCGCCGCGACCGGGACAGTCCCGGTGAGCGAAGCCGTCTCGTGAAAGGGCGTCACCTCATGGACCCGTTCGTCATGGCCCTCACCGCACTCGGTGCCGTCGTCTCCCTCGTGGGACATGTCGTGCGCGGTCACTACCGGGCGCAGCACGCCCGCGAACAGACTCTGCGCCATCATGTGCGTCTGCTGCCCGAGGGCAGCACGATGGTCGACGTGCGCGCGGGGGTCGTCCTGCGGGTCGGGGCAGACCGGGCGAGCCGATGACGAACCCGTGCGACGGATCCCGGGAGGGCGCTCCCCGGAAGCGCTCCTCCTCGTCGGAGGAGTCGAGGAGCCGCAGTCCGCGCTCCCAGGATTCGCGGGCTTCCTCGTTCGGGTCCGCCGCGCGGGGGTCACGACCGATTCCTCACTCTCTCGGGAGGCCGGCGGTGTGCGAACCCTTCACGATGACACCTGGGGCTGTCGAGCCGGTTGCACACACTGGCCCGGGAAGGGTACCGGCGGCGGTCGACGTGTCACTCGGGCCGGCGCCACTGCGGCACATCGGCGACCCGGCCTCGCGGCGGGCGACGGCCCACCGCACGCCCGGGGCGGTGTGATCGGTCGAACCGGTCGCGGCTTCCGGGAGGTCGTCGCGGATCGGCGCGGCGGCCTCGGCGCCGGCGTGGGTGCCCAGGTGGAGAGGTCCCTCTTCCGGCCACGGCACCGGCACGAACCGCGTCGCAGCGCAGGCCTGATCGCGAGTTTCCGCCGTACGTCGAGTCGGCCGCCGGGGGGGCACCGAGCCGGTCGGCCACGGCCGCGAGGGATTCGGCCACCGACAACTCGAGACAGCGCCGTGCGAGGACACACGCTCCGATCCCCTGATTTCGATCTCCCGGTCCTCGACGACCCCAAGGGTGGAGTCTGCATGGGTACGCCGCAGAGCGCGGCCGTTTCGGAACCTGCGCCACCGCGGGGTTCGCGAGCTGCTCCTCGAACTCCGCACGCTCCGGCGGGCCCGGCCGCTCACGAGACTTCGCGATCGTCCCCGGCCCACCCGTCCCGCGTCGTCACGCCTCCCGATCCGTCGGTTGCTCCCGGTCCGCCCGCCCCACACACCCCACGTCCGACGCTCCACCGCATGGACTGCGAAACCGACATCGGCACGAGCCCCCGCCCGCGGTGCTCGGGAGGGTCCGTACGAAACCCGATGGCCGCCTTCCGCACGGTGTGCCTATCGTCGGCGGCATGACACACGAACCCGGGCAACCGACGACCTTGACGCCCGAGATGGCCGCTCAGGTGCGTGTGTGGCGCGTCGACGAGGAGTACACCTTCCGCGCCGTGGCCCGGGCCGCGACCGACCTGTGGGGCTCCACATGGGGCAGCAACCGGCACTACGGCATGGACCTGTGCATCACCGCAGCCGAAATGTTCGGAGAAGACCCCCAAGCCGATCCCTGGAACCGACACCCACCCACGAGGAACGGGACACTTGTCGCGGGGACGCCGCGAGCGGGCCGGGGCGATCCGGCGGACTTCGGCCCTGGGGTGGGCGGGCATTCATGACGGATTCGGCCGAGGAGCGACGCGACCGCGAGATCCTCGAAGAGATCATGATCGGCATGACCCGCGGGGAACTGCCCGAGGTGACCTGCAGGGTGTGCGGGAGCCCGATCCGGTACGCGGGCGTCTTTCGCGACGACGAGCGGGTCATCAGCCTGCGCACCGTATGTTCCTGCGGACATTCGAGCGGTGCCATCAGAGGCATCTGAAGCCACGCGAACCATGTATCCGTACGCGGCGTCGGGAACGTGACGACGGCCCCGGCATACGCCGCACCACACACCGGCCCGCGCCGGGCAGGTTCCGGCCGGCGTGAGGACCGCCGTCGACGCCCGACCCGTGGCACAGGCCCGTGAGGGGATCGATCGCCGGATCCCTTGCACACCAGGACCACCTCGCCTCGCCACCGGGACCCGGCGGGACGAGGTCGACCGGGGCGATCCGATCGCGAGCCGCGGGTGTCGGCAGTGCGGCACGGCGCAGGGGGTTTCGTGTACGGCCGTGGTCATCGCCGGCGCTCGGTCGGGGCTTCAGCGTGGCGGCTCGTCGCACCACAGGCGCGTCGTCGGCACGAGCGCCGGCGGGGGGCTCGTGTGCAACAGAACGGCCAGGGCCTCCTCGACGCGGCCGAGGTCAACGAGGTGACAGGCGAGGTCGTGGCTGTTCCCGGGGTCGTGCCCCTGGAGGACGGTGACGGCCTCCTCGGTGCGCCCGGCGCCGGCGAGCAGGCGTGCGATGTCCTCCGCCGCGTACCAGGTGTCGCCCTCGGGGTGGGCGCGGGCGTGTGCGACCGCCTCGTCGATGCCTCCGCAGGCTGCGATCAGCGGCAACCGGATCCGGTACAGCTCCCACTCGTCCTCGCCCCCGCGTCGAGCCCGGAGGGCATCGAGATGGGCCAAGCCGTCGGCGGGGCGGCCCCGGTCCAGGCACAGCTCGGCCAAGGCGTGGAGAATCCAGTCGTCGCCCGGGCGGGCATCCGCCCGGGCGCGCATCACGGCGATCGCCTCCTCTGCCCGTCCGTGCCGGGTCAAGAACTGCGCGAAATCGTAGGCCGCGTTCGGGTCCCGGGCCGCGGGGCCGTCGATCGGTCCGTACACGGCGATCGCCCCGTCCACGTCGCCGCCCTCCTCCAGCACCTCCATCAACCGCCCCACGGCCTCCTGATGCCCGTCCGACGCGGCGTAGGCGCGTAGTTCCCCGACCCGGCCGTGTCGGGCCAACAGGTCGGCGAGTTCGTCTCGGCCGTTCACCGAGACGATCCGCCGGCGGTGGAGCAGGGCGACGGCCTCGTCGATGTGGCCCTGGCGTTCGCGGATCGTCGCGAGCAGGCTCAACGCCGTGTCGGGGTCGAGGCCGCGGCAGCACCACGGGCCGTCGCAGCGGTGGTCGGCCCGAATCCGGCCGGCGAGCAACGCGGCGGCCTCCTCGTCGCGGCCCGCGACGACGGCGACGTCGACCAGGGCAGTGGCGATCACCCGGTCGTCGACATGCGGCACGAGCAGGTCGAACGCCTCCCCGGCGCGGCCGTGCCGGGCGAGCAGCCTCGTGTAGGCGTCCAGGGCTTGGGGGTGTCCGGCCTCCATGCGCTTTCGGGTGATGTCGATCGCCTCGTCGACGCGGCCCCAGCCCTCCAGCAACCCGGCCGCGCCGACGACGGCCGTCCACCGGCCCGTTGCCACATACGGGGCCAGGACCTCCCACGCGTCGGCCTCCCGGCCCCGATCAGCCAGTGCCCGTGCCCACGCCAACGCGCAGAACCACTGGCCGCGTCCGGCCTGCGCCTCCACCACGTCGGCAAGGCCTCGTTCGAGCAGCCTCGAGGCCAGCGCCGGCGGAATGCAGCCGGACTGTGTCCGGGCCCGGGAGTCGAGATCGGTGGCGTCCACGACGGGGCACCATAGCGCCCGCCCCCGACACCGGACCGACACCACCGAGCGGATGGGTGCAGGCCGTCGAGGGTCGGTGACCGCTCTCGACGACATCACGACCCCGGCGGGCCCGGGAGGGAACGGGGTCGTGTCGGGCCGCTCGGGTAGCGTCCCGAGTCCCGCGACGGTCGACCATGCGAAGGAGCCGAGCCGTGAGTACCGACAGCGTCGAGTGGTTGCAGGACTCCTACTTCGTCGAGTTCGGCTACTGCGTGACGTTCGCGCGCCGGTTGTCGGCGACGGAGTTGTTGCGGCGCATGGGCTGCGACACGGCGAACACCGCCCGCAAGGGCGTGGTCGACGCGAACCACCGGATCGAGGACGTCGCCGAGGAGTTCGGCCATCGGGCCGTCGCGGACAGGGAGGGGGTGATCCGGGCCGGCGAGGCCGACGGTTGGGCGTTCGCCGTCGAGGATGCCGGCAGCCGCGGCACCCACCACGACATCCTCGCCGCCGTATCGACCGGCACGACGGCCCTGTGCACCTTCTGGAACATCAACGCGCTCACGATGTTCCATTACGCGCAGTCCGGGGTCGTAGTGTGCGGGTTCGACCGGCCCCGGGACCGCCGGGGCCCCGACCCGGACCGGCTGGTTCCGCACCTGACCCGCGCGGGTCTGCTGCTGCCCGACGGAACCCAGCCCGACCTCGGCATCGACGAACGACAACGATTCCTCCACCGCATGACGCACACCGAGTTCGGCACCACACTGCCCCGCGAGGACGTCGAGTACGGCGAACTCCTCGCCGCGATGTACTGAACCCGGGCACCCGGGCCCGGGAACAAGACCCGCGTGCCCTCCTCGGGCCGGTGGGCGGGACACGGAAACGAAGGACGCCACCCGGACAGCCGGGCTTCGGGGTCGACGAACCGGCCGGCCGCCCCCGACACGGCGGAACACTCCGACGTCCCGACCGGACGAACACGAAAAGAATTCAGAACACGGGTCGCTCCGGTCGCTCCCTCGGCGTCCACGGGCCGGGCTCGGCCGCCGTCGTGCGAACGTCCCCGACGCGCGGCGACGGTCGAGGATCACCGCCGCAGCTCCCGGCCCGACACACGACGAACACCGCGTCCCGGGCCGCGACTTCGGCATCGCACCGGGCGCGCTCCGCGGCATTGCGGCGGCACGCGGTGCGTCGAGGTCGTACTCCCGCGCGTCGGAGACGTCGGGGATGTGCAGGGCTCGCGCGCCGGCGGGCGCGGGTTCAGGCGTCGCGCCACGCCTGCCGGAAGCGTTCGCGATCGGCCGGGTCGTCGTCGGGTCGGGTGGAGAGCAGGACGCGCCAGGCGGTGAGTTCGACGTCGCGCAACCACGCCTCGCCCAGGATCACGGCCTCGGAGCCACCGCGATCGAGGGCCTCGACCAGAGCCCGCCCCACGACGCGCGCCGTGGCGCTGCGGCGGTCGCCGGCGACCCCGGCCAGGAAGGACAGGATCTGCCCGGCCAACCCGGCGCCGTCGCCGGACAGCGCGCGCAGGACCAAGCCCTTGACGTTGGCCGGCAACAGATGGGGATCGTCGGACGCCTTCCACAACCGCACCCAGAAGTCGTCGGGGCCGCCCGGTTCGGGAAGCACCGCCCACAGCGTCAACAGATGCGCGCCGGCGGCGTAGGAGGAGGAGTGGGCCGCGGCGAGGGCGGCGACGTCGCACACGCCGCGGACGTCGAGATCGGCGGCGGGAAAGTCGCCGGGCAGATTCAACCGCCCGAGCAGGTGCGGCAGCAGGGCCTCGGTCGTGTGGGGACGGTGATCGGGCAGCATCCGGACTCCCGTGGGTCGGATACGGGCGGCACCGGCGCGCTCGGCGCCGGTCGTGTCGATCCTCGCAACCACCGTGCGACCACCGCGGCGACGTTGGCGGGCCTTGGCCGGGAACAGAGCACGAACGCCGCGTTGTCGCTCCCCGGGCATCGGCGTGACCATCGGTGGAGGGGGTCCGCGACGCGTTGCCGGGCGTGCACACCGAGTCGGCGGCCCGTGGTCCGCCCGTCCCGGCGCCGACCGTCGGCTACCGCGGACGGTAGGAGCTCGCGATCTCCCAGACCCAGACCGCCATCACGACCAGACCGACGACCCACGCCGGCACCGCGCCGTAGCGCACGGCCCGCACCCGGGCGAGGATCGCGGCCGTCCCGGCGACGGCCAGGACCGGCCCGCCGAACCACGGGATCCGCCAGCACAGTGCCTGGCCTCGGGTCGTGCAGATCAGACCGTCCGCGGCCGAACCACACGGATCGCTCCCCATCGCCCCCAGCGGCAGAACCAGCATCAACAGCCCGGTCGCCACCCACAACACCACCAGCGCCGACGCCGTCAGCACGCCCCGACCCCCGCCGCCCGTCCCCGGCGCCCGGGTCCCGCCCACCGCATCGCGCCGCCCCGCCGTCCTCGTCGTCATGCACCCACCCTGCCGGGGCGGGAGAGCGCACCCACAGGGACGACGTACTCGACCGGACGTGTCCACGTACTCAACCGCCGGGCGCGTACGGGTTCGAAGCGGGCCCGGCGAGGTGTGTTCCCGACCGGGTTCCATCGTCTCGAACACAGGACCCACGGCGGACAGGACCCGGCGGAGGTGGGCTCGGGAGCCGGGGTGGGTCAGGCCAGGTGGACGGTCCCGAGAGGGACGGCGTCGACCAGGCGGTGGAGGGGGCCGATCAGGTCGCCGGAGAGTGCGATCCGGTGGTGGGGTTCGAGCGCGTCGGTGACCTCGAGGACGGGCCGGGCTCCACGGAGGCGGGCGACCCGGTACCCGTTGCCGTCGATGTCGACCGCCACGACCCGGCGCAGCTCGATCCGGTCGTCGCGCTCGTGGAACAGCCGCTCTGCGGCCGCCCGTGACTCCTCCATCGCCTCGTCGAGCGCCGCGTTCGGAACCGACCACGCTTCGCACATGAACGCGAGGCCGGCGAAGCCGTCCGGGGAGTCCGCGACGCGCCGTGCCGGGCGCTGTCGAGCACGGGTTGCCGCAGACCCCACCCGGCCGGGACGTCGGCCGGGTTCCGGTCCCGGCTGTCGCGCCACCGTCGGGAGGGGACCACGCGTAGCTCGATCGCGCCGACGTCCATGGCCGGCTGGTGAAGACCCCACAGCGTCGGCTCGCGGGGGGCGCCGATATCCCGGCGGACGCCGCCCGCGGGCGGGTAGCGTCGCGGGATGACTCGATTGCGCATGGTCGCCCCGGCCGTCGCAGCCGCCGCGTTCCTCCTGGCAGGCTGCTCCGACCACGACGGGCCCCACGCCCCGGACCCGAACGCCACGCCCGTGTACCGATCCAACATCTACTACTACGGGGGTCCCTCCCCCGGGTTCGCATGGCACTCCCCGACGCCACGATGACCACGGCAATTCCGCGACTGCCGGGCACGCCACCCGACACGGGACCCGACCGACGCCTCGAGATCGCGTCAGGCACCGGGGGCGTCAATCCCCGCACGGCGGTGTTCCTCACGGCGCCTCGGCCCGTGCAACGCGCAGGTTCCCCATCGGCGGGGCTGGCGTGGCACACCGCGCGGGCGGCCGGGATCGTCGGGCTCGGCGCGCGGTCCGGGGAGTCCTGGAACGACGATGCCCGGGCCCACGGCGTACCGCACCCGAGGATCGCGACGGGCCGTCCCCCGCGCGCCGGGCTCCCGCCCCCTGGGCCGGCCCGGGAACGGGAACACCCTCGGCGACGGGAACGGCGCGGCCGCATCCCGCGGTCAGGCCGCGTGCTCGAGGGACGACGCCGGACGCGCCGCCGCGGTCACCGGCCGGCCGGAGGCCACCAGCCGGCTCCGGACGAAGATCGTGGCCACCCGGGTGACGACCTCGGTGAGCGCCATCAGCACGAACGCCGAGACCCACGCCTGGTCGGTGGTGATGTCGTGGGCGAGGCTGAAGTGGGCGACGTGGTCGGCGCCGCCGTGGTCGACCCAGATCTGGAAGCCCATCCGAGCGCCCATGCCCAGCACCCACAACACCGCCGAGACCGCACCGGCCTTGATCAGCAGATGCCCGCCCGCGGAACGAATCCGGGTGAAGACACCGCCGGCGACGCCGAGCGCCGCGCCGAGCGCCATCAGCGTGCCGATCAGCACCGTGTCGTTGCCGGCGGTGGGGATCGAGTGGAGGTACTCGGACCCCACGAACGCCACGATGCCCAGCGGGAGGAGGAAGGTCTTGCGGTCCAGCCGCCCTTCCCGCAACTGCCGGAAGACGACGAGGACGAGGACGATGTCGGTGATCCAGTCGGCGTGTGTCATGTCCCCAGACTGTCGCCGCCGCCTTTCTCGCACCTGGACCCACGGGTGGAACAACGGGTGGAGACGCGGGTGGACCCCCACGACCACCCCCGCGCCCCGGCAACCGCTCGGGGCGGCCCGAGGCCACCGAACGCATCGCGACGGCCACGACCATCCACGCTCCGGGGACTCCCTCCGGGGAACGGCGGGCGCTGCCGGACCGGGTGTCGGCGCCCGGGACGGAGACCACCGCCTGCGTCCGCACCGACGACTTCGCCGGGTGCCGCGACACCGGTCCCGGCACGAGCACTCGTCACCGCCGCGGGGCGGGTCGATCGACGGGGACCCCGTCCCGGCGCAGGGGTCGTCCCAGGATGTGGTGCATGTCCTGTTCGATCGCGTCCAGGAGTTCCGCGCCGAATACGCAGAAGGTGTGTTCCCAGGGGTGTCCGAAGGTGCCGAATCGCAGGTCCTCCGCGAGGAAGACGTGGTAGTCCCCGTCGGGGTACGGGCCGAACGGCCAACCCTCGCGCGAGCGCCCCTCGAGCACGCGCGGCAGGAACATGTCGGTCTCCGGGACGTCCGGACGCAGCCTGTGGCAGGTGTGCTGCCAGTCCAGGAGCCACAGCGACTCCCCCGGCCCGCAACGGGTGGCGAGCCCGTCCTGGACGACGTCGACCAGACGGTCGAGGTTGCGGTCGCCGGGGTCGTCGCGCAACGCGTCCAGGCTCCACGTGATCGACGGCGAGGGCTCCGTGATCCCGGGAAACTCGCACACGCTGGGCCTGAAGGCAAAGCGGGCGTCGAAACGGTCCCAGACATCGGTGTACTCGGGGCCGGACAGCAGGCGCAGGCGTTCGACCGTCACCCGGCGAACCTATCGTCACGCGGCCCGCACGCCCCCGGCGCCCAGGCCGGTCATCCCCCGACGGGGTCACACGAGGCACAGGCGCCATCGGCCGGCGCCGGTAGCCCGGGACCTCGACGTCCGGGCGTGGTCCTTCGCGGGCCGGGCACCCGGGTGCTGCGGGTCGGGTTCGAGGTATCGCGGCTCGGCAAGGGCGCGTTCGCCGTGGGGCGGAAACGCCATCACCGCGTACGGCGGACGAGTGTCCACGGCCGCCGGGACGGCGGTGCCGCGCGCGTAAAGACCGTCCGCCGGTTCTCGCGCGCGGAGCGCACAGCGCTCAGTCGTGGATCGCCCAGGCCTCCGGCGGCAGCCAGTGGGGAAGGTCGTCGAGTGCCTCGACGGGGTAGAGGATCGGCCGGGTGAGGAGGCGGTCCCCCTCCCGTTGCACGTTGATCGTCACGCCCAACGACTCGGAGGAGGGAACACCCGCGCTCATGTACGCGAGTTCGGTGTACGGCGGGCGGGTCTCGGCGCGATCGAGCATCCATTGCTCGAGGACGGAGGGCACGCGGCCGACCAGCGCCGTGCCGTCCGCGAGGACCTGTGGTCCGCACAAGGCGTCGACCGCGACACCCGCGAGCCGCTCACCCCGGTAGTACAGGCGCAGACCGAACTCCCGATACCACCCCTCCTCGACCGTGTGGACGCTCGCGCCCGCCGGACAACCACGCCTGTACCGCTCGGTTTCCGCGGTGACCTCGCTCATCGCGTCCGCGACCTCGTCGGGGCCCATGCCGAAGCGCAGCGGCCCGACACCCACGAACGGCTCCAGCACCCACGCCCGCCGCTCCTCGTCGGGCAACACATGCCACCACCCCTCGAACACGATCACGGAACCTACAGGTGCCCACGGACATGGCCACGACGCCGCGGACCGTCGGCGCGGGGCGGCGGGGATGTGCCGCCGGCGCGCCACACGTGCCGGAGGTGGTCGGTGAGCGTGTCGACGACGGCGTCGCGGCCGTCGCGGCAGGCCAGGACGAAGTCGACGTCGGCGTAGCCGTTCTCGACTCCGTCCTCGGTGTTGAAGACGACGCTCGTGACGTGCGCGGGGAGTTGTGGAAGGAACCAGGTGGTCCACGCCTCGGCGGCGGCGCGGGCGTCGCAGATGCGGATGCCCAGCGACGGCGGACGCGGGGTGTAGGAGCCCTGGAACAGCCACGGTCCGATGGGGAACCACACCTCGAGGAGAGACTCTCCGCGAAAGCCCTCCCCGGCCCTCCAACGGGCGTCGGGTCGTTGTTCGAGGGAGGCGATGACCTGCTCGACGGCGAGGTCCCACGGTTGGTCCGGGGCCGGGGCGAAATACCAGGGGGTGGCGTAGCCGGCGGGGTCCGTCGTCACGAGGTCGTCCTTCCGGATTCGGCCGAGGCGCGAGCGTGGCGGCCGGTATGGATCGAACAGGGCCGCCCCGCGGGCTCGGTCCGGGTTCGTGTCTAGGTTCCGGTGGCGTCGAGGGGGTGTGATTGGGCCAGTCCGCCGGTGAGGACGGTGGCCGGCGCGTCGGGTGCGGCGGGGACCCGGATCAGGACGCAGGCGAGGAATGTTTCCTTGACGGTGGTGAAGGGCCCGCTCCGGCCCGGGAACGCGATGGTCGTGGGCGCGGTGGCGGTCAGGTGTGCCTCGGGTATCAACGCCTTGGCCTCGATCGTCTTGTCCAGGACGCAGGGAACCAGGCGATCGCCGGTGGCGGTCCGGAACGTCTGCCGGACCACGGGGCGGGCGGTGACGGTGGTGGTCTGCGACATCCGCTCGTCCCGGTGGGCGTCGTCCTCGATCCGCTTGCGCAGGTCGGTGGTGTGACTGCCCCG
>NZ_JBHZAV010000216.1:0-14985 GCF_042754445.1 Embleya sp. NPDC059213 | reverse complement strand
GGCCCGGCCGGCGTGTCGCCGACCGGGCCCGTCGCCGGCGATTCACCCCGAGGTGCGGGATCCCACCGTCGGCAGGTAGCGCGGCGCCTTCCAGGCGTCCAGTCGACGCTCGACCGCCGCCCCCAGCGACAGCAGTTCGGCGTCCCGGTGGTCACCGGCCATCAGCAGCACGCCGACCGGCAGTTCGCCCACGAAGCCGGCGGGCACCGACAACGACGGGTAGCCGGACACGGCCGCAGGGGTCGAGGACGGGATCACGTCGTTGTCGCCGCGGACACAATCGGTGGTCCAGGCGGGCGGGTTCGTCGGCGAGGCGATCGCGTCCAGGCGATGCGCGGCCATGGTCTCGTCGATCGACCGCCGGGAGAGATCCTTCAACTCGGCGCGCGCCGCCCGGTATTGCGGGTCGGTGGTCGGCGGCGCGGCCAACGCCTGCTCGAACAACTCCTGACCGGCGAAGCAGGTCTGTTCCGCCGGGTGACTGCGGTTGAACTCGATCAGCTCGGCGAGGTTCCGCGGCCCCTGCCGGGTGGCCAGGTAGGCGTCGATGTCCCGGTGGAACTCGCTGAGCAGCGCCGGGAACTCCAACTCGGCGAGTCGTTCCTGGTAGGGGAGGTTCACCTCGACCACTTCGGCGCCCGCCCGGCGCAGGCGGTCCGCCGTACGGGTCATCAACGCGTCCACGTCCGGCCCGAGCGTGGGCAGTCGCCACAGACCGATGCGCTTGCCGTGCAGACCGCCCGGACGGGTGGAGTCGCCGGTGACGTCGAAGGTTTCGGCGAGGCGCGGCAGTCGGCCACCGCTGAGGACCGCGAGCGTGAGCGCGGCATCGGTCACGTTGCGTGCCATCGGCCCGGCGGTGTCCTGCTCGGCGGAGATCGGCACGACACCGGCCTGATCGACCAGACCCAGGCTGGGTTTGTGGCCGACGACACCGTTCGCCCCGGCCGGGCACACGATCGAACCGTCCGTTTCGGTGCCGATCGCCACCTGGGCCAACGACGCGGCGAGTGCGGCGCCCGAACCGGCCGACGAGCCGCAGGGGTTGCGGTCCAGCACGTACGGATTCCGGGTCTGCCCGCCCACCGCGGACCATCCCGAGGTGGGCCTGGCCGCACGGAAGTTCGCCCATTCGGAGAGATTCGTCTTGCCGAGGATCACCGCCCCCGCGTCGCGCAGCCGGGTCACCAGCGCGGCGTCGGCGTCCGGCGCGTGGCCGGCCAGCGCCAGCGACCCGGCCGTCGTCGGCAGACCGCGGGTGTCCACGTTGTCCTTGAGCAGGATCGGAATGCCGTCGAGCGGGCCACGACTCTCGCCGCGCCGACGCCGGTCATCGCTGGCGGCCGCCTGGCGCAGCGCCGTCGGGTCGGTGCGCAACACCGCGTGGATCCGCGGGTCGACGGTCTTGATCCGCCACAGGTAGGCGCCGGTCAGCGCCGACGAGGTCAACGAGCCACGCGCCATCCGCGCCTGTAACTCCGCAATGGTGACCGTGTCGAGGTCGACGCCCAATCGGGCCGGCGAATCGCCGGCGGCGGCGGTCTCGGCGGCCTCGGTGGCCGAACTCGGCGAACCCGTCACCAGGCACCCGGCGACCAGGGCGGTGATCAACAGGGCAACGCTCTTTTTTGTCATGCGGGTCATCGCACTACATCCGGGTGCCCCGGCACAAGGACGAGGTGCCACCTGCCGGGAACGAGAGCCTCGCGTTCACGGTTGGGTTCCGGACCGTCCACCCGCCCGGAGCGCACCTCGCGGGCGCTCCGGGTGGGGAGGAGTGTGGCCGGTCAGGTGGTGGCGTTCCCGACGACGTCGTACATCGCCTGGGTCAGGTCCCCGAAGCCGTTGGACATCAGATAGGGGCCGTACGCCCAGTTCGGGGTGCTGCCGTGCACGATCGCCCAAACCGCGTCCCACCAGGGCGAGTTGCCTGCGGAGTTGGTGAAGCGCGAGGTGACCGCGATCTGGGTGCCGGTGCCGGTGGCCGGGTCGAAGTTCTGCAACCAGGGTCCGCCACTGGAGCCGGGCGACATCGCCGAGGCCATGTCGTGGGCCAGGTTGACGGTCGAATCGTTGATCGTGTTGCCGTGCGCGTACATCAGGGACCGGCCGTCGAAACCGCGTCGCAGTGAGGGGGCGACGCCGAAGTCGGCCGCGGTGGTGCCGTCGCTGTTCTTCGTCCAGTACCAGTTGCGGGTGTTGTCGGTGGGATAGCCGAACTGGTGCAGCGAGAGCGGGTTGGCCGCCACGCCGAAGGCGATGTTCTGGCCGCCGGTGAGTTGTTGGATCGGGGTGGGGTCACCGGGGCGTTCCACGGTGGCCATCGCGACGTCGCCGCCGGAACGGAAGGTGCTGTCCGCGTCCCAGGTCGGGGTGATCCAGGCGCGAGTGACGCCCCAGACGCCGTAGGGCGCGATGTCGGTGCCGGGCAACGGCGCGTTGTTGCTGTCGCCACCGGTGTAGCGGGGCACGTTCGCGCCGTTGAAACCGGGGATGAACACCGCGTTGGTGACCACGTCGTCGCCGAGTCCGCCGCGGATGTTGGCGGTCACCTTGAAGCAGTGGCCCGCGGTGACGATGGTGCTCCGGTTGGCGCCGGCGATCACGTTCGCCGAACACGAGGAGGGCACGAGCGAACCGTCGAACGAATTGCGGTACACCATCAGGAGCTTGCCCGCGGTCCGCGAGATCGCGCCCTGGCCGGTCCACGGCTTGCTCAGGTCGTCCCAGCCGCCGGGCGGCGGGACCGCGTCGGCGCCGTCCGAGTTGAGACCGTACGCGCCGATCCGCGCCACGTTCCAGAAGCCGACCTCGGCCTGCAACATCCCCGCGTGGTTGACCGGGTCGCCGGCGACCGGTCGGGGGAGTTCGACCGGGGCGGTGTTGTCGGCGTGCGCCGCCGGAGCCGCGGTCAGCGCCGCGGCGGTGAGGGCGAGCACCCCCACCACGGTCGCGATCTTCTGTCTTAACCTGCTTCGTATGGGCATGCAGGCAAGGTGGGTAGGAGGGGTGCAACTGTCAATGTCACCAAGTGGTTTGACCGTCCGGCCGAGGTGATCCCGGACACGGTCGGCGGGATCAGCGGCGGGGTGATCCCGGTGGGTCGATCGGGTCGGCGAACGCGCCGCCGGGGCCGAACACCAGGTGGGCGAAGCGTTCGCCGATCCGGCGGTGGGTGGCGGGGTCCGGGTGCAGCGCGTCGGGCAGCGGCAGTTCGGCGTGGTCCGCCGCACCGTAGAGGTCGAGGCCGTCGAGGTGGTGCAGGTGGGGATCGTCGACGGCACGCTGCCGGACGATGCCGGCCAACTCGTCCCGGATCACGCCGAGTGTGAGCTTGCCGGCGGCGACCTGCGCGGGATCGCCGCCGGCCGTGAACCGCACGCGTCCCTCCCGCATCGCGTCGAGGTCCAGGGCGCTGGGCCCCGGGGTGTGCTCGTGGATGGGGCAGTGGATGGGCGAGACGACCAACAGCGGCGTGTCGGGGTGCCCGTCGCGGATGGTGTCGAGGAAGCCGTGCACGGCCGGGCCGAAGGCACGCAGTCGCATCAGGTCGGTGTTGACGAGGTTGATGCCGATCTTGACGCTGATCAGGTCGGCGGGCGTGTCGCGCATCGTGCGGGCGGTGAACGGGTCGAGCAGGGCACTGCCGCCGAACCCCAGATTGATCAGTTCCGCGCCTCCCAGGCGTGCGGCCACTGCGGGCCAGATCCCGGTCGGGGTGGCCGCGTTGGAGCCGTGGCTGATCGAACTGCCGTGGTGCAGCCAGACCTTGCGGCCGTCGGGCGGTGGCGCGGACACGGGGGCGTCGGTGCGCAGGGCGACCAGCAGGGTGGTCTCGTCGTGCGGCAGCCAGATCTCGACGTCCTTGTCGTCGACGGGCAGGCCGGTGAACCGCACGGTCGCCACCGGCCCGAGTCGGGTCTGTGCGGTGCCGGCGGCCAGATCGATGGTGAGCGTGTCGCCGTCGGTGACCTCGGCCCGGTCCACGACCCGTCCGTCGACCACGAGTTCGTACACCCCGTCGGGGCGCGGCGGGGCGCCCGGGTAGACCCGTTTGGTGGCCACGACGTCCAGTTCGACGGCGCCGGCCCGGGTGCGCAGGGCCAACCGCACGCCGGAGGGCTGCGATTCGGCCATCGCGAGCTGACCGTCGGGGATCTGCCGCCGGGCGCGGGCGGGCAGTCGGTGGGGCAGTACGCCGCGGTCGGTGTGCTCCAGATCGAGGGCGCCGCGCACCAGGTCGGCGGTGATGGGGGTGGTGACCCGGTCGGGTTCGGAGTTCATTGCCTCGGTCTCTTCGATCGGGAGGGACGGACGGGAACGGGCCACCGGGAGGATACCCCTAGTCGGCGAGCAGGTCTTCCAGTTCGGCGGCGAACAGGAGGGCGGGGTCGAAGGCCATCCCGGCGAAGTGGCCCGCGAGTTCGAGGGACAACACGCCGTGGAGCCGGGTCCACAGGCTCAGGGCGCGGTGCAGCACGGCGGGTGGGGCGGGGTGGTGGGCGGCCCAGTCCCGGTGGTTTTCGAGGTGGGCGTCGAGCGGGGTCGTGGGGCGGTCGGGCGGTGTCACGGAGCAGGCGTCGAGCAACATCGTCATCAGCTCGTTGGCGATCAGGGTGACGTGATCGGGGGCGTGGTAGCCGGGCACGGGGGTGCCGTAGATGAGGAGGTAGCGCTGTGGGTCGTCCAGGGCCCACCTGCGCATGGCGTGCGCCAGGGCGGCCGGGTCGGGCCCGGGGGCGGACGCCGCCTGGAGGGCGTCGGCGAGGCTGCGGTAGGCGTCGATGACGAGCTCGGTGATCAGGTCGTCGCGGCCGGCGTAGTAGCGGTAGAGGGCGGGTCCGCTCAGGCCCATGCGTTTGGCGATCGCGTTGAGCGAGAGCGCCGAGGCGCCGGCGGTGGCGATCTGTTCCCGGGCGTGTTCCTTGATCTCCGCACGCACCTGGCTGCGATAGCGCTCCCGGGGGGTCGCCGCATCGGTCTCGGTCATGGTCTGCCTCTTTCCGGACCTCGGTGGACCTCGGGGACCTCGATGGCTACATGCTCAAGGTCTGGTTAGAAGGTATCACGAACGTTCTTGACGATGACAGCTTGCAGGCGTTACAACTTATAACGAACGGCAAGACTACTAAGACTTTCCGGCGGCGCGGTACCTCCGTTCCATGCGCCCGACCAGCACAGACAGGGAGCACCTCATGACAGCCGTGGCAACCGCCCCACCCGCGGGCACGGACCGACGCATGCCCCGGGCGGTGACCATCAGCGCGTGGGCCGTGCCCGTGATGGTCCTCGCCCAGTTCGCCCTGCTCGCGGTCGTGCCGGTGACCATCGCCCTGGTCGTCGCCCTCCGGCGGGTGCGCGACCGGGCGGTCCGCCGGGCGGCCGCGCTCGTGGCCGTCGCCTTCGCGATCCCGCTCACCGTGTGGTTGGTCCGGCCGGACGGCGCGCAAAGCCTGTCCAAGGACATCCATCCGGCGTTCGTCGGCCTGATCGTGGCCGCATCCGCCGTACTCGTCCTCACCGTCCACCGCGCCTCCCGCCGGCTCCGGAGCCTGCCGGCGCGGTGAGCCCGCCCCGACCCGAGCCGCACCCGGCAGGCGGCCGACCGGGGCACGGTGCGGGGCGTGGGCATGCCATTCGGGTGAACCGGGGTGACGGTGGTTGCCGGAGCCGTGACCGCCTCGTTGAGAGGAGTGCGCGCCGCAATCGAGCGGCGCGGACGCTGCGCTATACGGGAGATTTCGTGAACTCGTTGAAGAAGGCCGGTGTCCTGGCCGCCGGTACCGCCGCCCTCGTGATGGGAGGCACGGGCGCCGCGAGCGCGAGCTCCGAGGCCAACGCCGCCGCCGTGAAGTCCTCGGGTGTCTTTTCCGGGAACATCGGCCAGTCCCCGTTCCACACGCCGGCCGAGGGATGCGGCAACACCGCCAACGCGGGCGCCGCGCTCAACCCGGCGTTCGGCAACGCCTGCATCATCGCCGAGACCGAGTACGACATCGAGGACGAGGACGAGGGCTACGAGCACGAGGGCCACCGCCCGCAGGGCCACCCGCACGGTGGTTACCAGCACGACAGCGGCCACCGCTCGCTGCTCGACCGCGTGGGGGTCTGACCCTCCTCGCTCGCCACCGAAGCCGCGAGCACCGCGACGTCGGCCCCGACCATCGAAACGGTCGGGGCCGACGTCGTGCCGGTCAGGCGTGCGGTGCGGGGTTCAGCAGGGCTGGTCGATGTGGTCCGGGTGGAAGTGCACGGCTCCCAACACCTGCGGATCGAAGAGATCCAGGAGCCCGCTCAGCGGCTCGTCGGGCTGGTCGGGTCCCCACAGTTCCAGGGCCATCTCGCCGTGATAGAGCATCGGCCAGCGCACGTAGTGCCGGCCGTCCGCGGGGTCGTGCAGCGCGCGGGAGGCGCTCAGGGTGGAGCGGGCGACGTCGATCATCAGGTCCGTGCCACAGCCGAAACCGTACGGATAACGATCCCGGTCCGGCGGGATGCTCTCGATCAGCGTCGGGTCGGCGTGCGAGACACCGACATGCGCGTGCAGGCCGGCCCGGATGGCCGGCACCTCGTGCGTACCGTTCGGGTCCCACTGCCAATGCCCGGCCGCGTTCCGGCCGATCCGCACGGTGGGCGCCGCCTCGAAGAGCGCGCAGACCTCCCACGCCTCCACCGACGGTGCCATCGGCTGCGTGCCCACGGGCGCCAGGACGCGCAACCGGCCCTGGTTCAGCCGATGATCGACGGCCACCAAGTCGCCGGCGGAGAGGTCGCGCTTGTCGACGCCCCAGCGTCCGGACGCGGTGACCACGAGCGCGTCGAGGTCGGGGTCGAAGGCGAAGAGCATGCCCTCGCTGAAGCCCTGGAGGTTGAGGTACATCGCGTACGTGCGACTGAGCCGGGGCGATACGAAGTCGGCCATCGCGTGCGGGGCCGGCAACAACCCGAGATCCCCCATCCGCGTCCCGGCCACCGCCAGGCTGCGCGGCGCGCGGGCGGCGGCCCACGCTTCGGCGGTGATCGCGTCGCGCACCACGTCGTGGCGACCGGCCACCTCGTGCGCACAGGCCGCGGCGACCAGCCGATCGCAGATGCCCTGGGCGACGTGCTCGGTCTCGGTGGGGTGCCCGCCCTCCATCGTGCACAGGGTCGCCTCGGCGACCTCCCCGGGCAGCGCGCCGGGGGTGATGAACACGACCGTGAACACACCCACCCTGGCCATCAGGATGCGCGCGGCGCGCACCACGTCGGGATGCGCCAACTCGCTCATCCGCTCGGACACTTCCGCGACCGCGACCAGTCGGCCTACCGCGCCCTGGCGCCCCTGCTCCTTGCGGAGCCTGAGCATCAGCGGAGTCTGTTCCTCCATGATGCGGTCGGCCAGCGGAGCGGGGCCGGCCGGCACCGAGACGCCCACCAGGACCACGTCGAGCCTGGTCCCGTTGTCTCCCGGCGCGATCACCCGGTGCCCGCCGCGCACGAACGCCGCCGCCAGGTCGTCCAGGAACGACCGCACCGTGCCCGACAGTTCCGGGGCCGGGTCGATCACCCGGACGGTGCACGAACGCCACCAGTCCAACTCTTCCAGTCGCCGGCCGGGGGCCGGGACGGTGGATTGCGCCGTCATTGAATCCGCTCGGGTCACGGTCATGCGGGGGCTCCTGAGGTTGCTGCGCGGAAGGCGAGGACGGCGTTTTGACCACCGAACGCGACCGAGGTGGAGATCGCGGTGTGCAGGCGGGCGGGGCGGCGCGGGGCCTTGGCAACGACGTCCAGATCCATGTCGGGGTCGGTGCACCGGTGATTGGCGGTGGGCGGGATGCTCCCGTGTTCGAGGGTCAGGACGGTCACGGCCGCCTCGATCGCGCCGCCCGCGCCACCGGAGTGGCCCAGGACGCTCTTGACGGCGGTGACCGGCGGGCGGTGTGCGAAGGTGGCCGCGAGAAAGCGGGCCTCGGCGGCGTCGTTGAGGACCGTGCCGGTGCCGTGCGCGTTGACGTGGTCGACGTCGCCCGGGCTCCAACCGGCGTCGGCCAGGGCCGCGCGGGTGGCGATTCGGGCACCGCGACCGTCGGGGTGCGGCGCGGTGAGGTGATAGGCGTCGTTCGCGGAGCCGTAGCCGGACAGCAGGGCCCGCACCCGAGCCCCACGAGCACGCGCGTGCTCCAGCCGCTCCAGGACCAGGACCCCGATGCCCTCGCCCAGGACGAATCCGTCCCGGTCGGCGTCGAACGGCCGACAGGCCCGGTCCGGGTCGCCGGAACGGGTGGACAGGGCGCCCAGTTGGGCGAAGGCCGCGGCGGTGATGCGGTTGCACATCGTGTCCGCGCCACCGGCGAAGACGATGTCCAGGGTGCCCGCGCGCACCAGGTCCCGGGCGACGCCCAGCGCGGTGGCCCCGGACGCGCAGCCGGCGGCGGGGGCGAAGTTGGTGCCCTGGGCGCCCAGATCCAGGGCGACCTCGCTGCCGGCCGTGTTCGGCAGGGAACGGGGCAGCGCGGCCGGGGAGATCGCGGTGACCCGATCCGCGCTCAGCCGCGCCATCGCCTCGGTCAGGGATTCCATGCTCGGACCGCCCGCGCCGATGATCACGCCGACCCGGGTGGGGTCCCAGGCGTGCGGATCCAGGGCGGCGTCCGCCATGGCCTCGCGGGCGGCGACGACGCTCATCTGCGCGGGACGATCCATCCGGCGGGACAACCGTCGGCCCAGCAGGGCGTCCCCGTCGAAGCCCGGGACCGCGCAGCAGACGTCCACGGGCAGGCCGGCCAGGACCGGGTCGCGGCGAGCCGTGGAAACGCCCGCGCACACGGTTCGCCAGGTGGCCTCGACGCCGATCCCGCCGGCGGTGACCAGGCCCAGACCGGTGACCGCGACCTCGGCGGCAACCAACTCAGCCATCCGAGGACGAGGCATGGACCGGAGCCGCGGCCGGGGCGGCGGCGGGCGCGTCGGCGGGCGTCGCCGGGCCGGGGATCGCCCGGCCGAACGGCTCGGCCCGCGGCGCCGCCTCGAACGCCGCGGCGGCCTCGACCAACGTGGTGTCCTTGTCCAGGTTGCCGAGCCCGCCGAAGTCCTTGTCCGTCTGGTCCGCGACGATGACCGCCAGTTCCGCCAGCGACAGCGAGTCCAACTCCAGCGAGTCGAACGTCGCTTCGGGAACGATATCCGCGGCGTCGATGCCGAACTCCTGGACCAGCAACTCACACAGCATCGCGTACACGGGGAATGCCTTCCTGCTCGGTCGGACCGCGCACACCCGGCGGCGCGTCGCCGTACCAACAACCCCGATCGGGTATGCGATCGAGCATCTTGTGTATCGGTGGCGAGGTCGGGCGCAAAACTCCCGCGCGGCCGCCCCGACGCCCCCGAACCCGCCTTTCACCTGGGGTGATGGGTCGGGAACGGCATCGGGAGCAGGCCGCGATGTTCACCCGCAAGTACGCAACCATCGGGGCCATGGACGCACGACGGCGGCCGCAGGCGTGACCTTTCCCAGGCCGCGCGGTTAACCAGCCGTCCGGGTGCGCGAGATGGGCCGCGGGCGGTCGCCGACCCGAGCCCCACCGGCGCCGGGACTCCGTCGGCCCGAGCCGTCGACGTCCCTCGGGCGCCGCGCGGTGCGCTCGCGCTCGCTCCGACGCCCGTACGGGGTTCGTTCCGACACCCGTTCCGAGATGGAGGCAATAATGTCCACGGCCCTGGTCACCGGCGCCAGTTGTGGTCTCGGCGCCGACCTCGCCCGCGCCCTCGCCGGCCGCGGCCACGATCTGATCCTGGTCGCCCGCGGTGTCGAGCCGCTGGACCGACTCGCGGTCGAACTCGCGACCGAACACGACATCAAGGCAAGCACGTTGCCCGCCGACCTGACCGTCGAGGCCGATCTCGAACGGGTGGCCGAAGCGGCGTGCGACGTCGACATCCTGATCAACAACGCCGGCGCGGCCCTGGGCACGTCCTTCGACCGCACGGCCTGGGCGGACGAGCAACGCATGCTCGCCCTCAACGTGATCGCCCCCTCCCGGCTCGTCCACGCGGCCCTGCCCGACATGCTCCGCCGGGGCGGCGGGCGGATCCTGACCGTGTCCTCGGTGGCCGCCGTCGGACCCGCCTGGCAGGGCACGGCGTACGGCGCGACCAAGGCGTACGAGTTGGCGATGACCCAGTCGTTCGCCTACTCCCGACGCATCCGCACGTCGCCCGTAGCGCTGACCGCGCTGGTGCTCGGCTACACCGGATCGCAGTTCCACCTGCGAGCCGGCATCGGCGCGCCGCCCCCCGCGCTCACGCTCGCCTCGTCCTACGTCGCGAAGCAGGCGGTACGGGCCATCCACCGGCGCCGTCCACCGGTCGTGTGCGTGCCGAGCCTGCGCTACAAGGTGCTGGCGGCCCTGCTGCGGCACGCCCCGTACCGGACCCTGGGCATGCCCGGCCTGGCCAAGGACTTCAGCACCGGCCCGGACCGGCCCCACGGCCGCGACACCCGACCGGCGCACGAGGCGACCAGCGGCGCTGCGCCGAACGGGTGACGACCGATCAGGCGATCATCGGGACCCGGGCCTCGGCTCTCTCCGGTTCGCCCCGATCGGTCTTGGGCATGCGGCGATTCGTGGTCGTTTCCGACGGTCTGCTCCCTGTAGCCTGCCCGGTCTGCGACACCGCCACGGCCGGTCGACGAAACGTCGTCACCGGTGGAACTGCCGTGTCGCAGAGCGCACATCGTTGGTTCACAGGAGGGGTCCGTCGAGTGTTCAGTCGTGTCGCCATCGTCAATCGTGGTGAGGCCGCGATGCGGCTCATCCACGCCGTGCGGGAGTTGGCCCAGGAAACAGGGACCCGGATCGAGACGGTCGCCCTGCACACCGACGTCGACCGCGCGGCCGGCTTCGTGCGCGAGGCCGACCTGTCCTACGATCTCGGCCCCGCGTCCGCGCGCCCCTACCTCGATCACGCGGCCTTGGAGCGCGCGTTGCGGGCCACCGGCGCGGACGCCGCGTGGGTCGGCTGGGGCTTCGTCGCCGAGGATCCCGCGTTCGCGGAACTGTGCGAGAGGGTCGGCGTCACCTTCGTCGGACCGAGCGCGGAGGCGATGCGCCGCCTCGGGGACAAGATCTACGCGAAGCTCATCGCCGAAGAGGTCGGCGTGCCCGTCGCGCCGTGGAGCCGGGGCGCGGTCGAGACCCTGGACGCCGCGTTGGCGGCGGCGGCCCGGATCGGCTACCCGCTGATGCTGAAGGCCACCGCGGGCGGGGGCGGGCGCGGCATCCGGGTGGTCACCGGCGAGGCCGAACTGACCGACGCCTACGAGCGCACCAGCCAGGAGGCCGAGCGGGCGTTCGGCAGCGGCGTCGTGTTCCTGGAGCGCCTGGTCACCGGCGCCCGGCACGTCGAGGTACAGGTGATCGCCGACGGCGCGGGCACCGCGTGGGCACTGGGCGTCCGCGACTGCTCGATCCAACGGCGCAACCAGAAGATCATCGAGGAGTCGGCGTCGCCGGTCCTGGACGCCGAACAGGCCGCCGAACTCAAGGCGGCGGCCGAACGACTGGCCGTCGCCGTCGACTACCGCGGCGCGGCGACCGTGGAGTTCCTCTACCACCCCGGCGACCGGCAGTTCGCCTTCCTGGAGGTCAACACCCGCCTCCAGGTCGAACATCCCATCACCGAGTGCACCACCGGATTCGACCTGGTCAAGGCACAACTGCGGGTGGCGTCGGGCGGCCGGCTGCACGGCGCGCCGCCGGCGGAGCGCGGGCACGCCATCGAGGCCCGGCTGAACGCGGAGGACCCCGACCGCGACTTCGCGCCCTCACCGGGCCGCATCGTGCGCTTCGACCCGCCCACCGGCCCCGGCATCCGGGTGGACACCGGCGTCGGCGAAGGCGACACCATCCCCGCCGACTTCGACTCGATGATCGCGAAGATCATCGCCTACGGCCACGATCGCGAGGAGGCGCTCGGCCGGCTGCGCCGGGCGATGTCGCAGACCAGGGTGATCATCGAGGGCGGCGCGACGAACAAGAGCTTCGTGCTCGACCTGCTCGACCAGCCCGAGGTGATCGACGGCAGCGCGGACACCGGCTGGATCGACCGGGTGCGCGCCGAGGGCCGGCTCGTCACGCATCGGCACTCCGCCGTGGCGCTGGCCGCCGCCGCCATCGAGGCGTACGAGGAGGAGGAACGCGTCGAGCGGCAGCGGTTGTTGTCCACCGCCTCGGGCGGACGCCCCCAGGTGCGGCACGAGAGCGGCCGACCGCTGGATCTGAAGCTGCGCGGCGTGGGCTACCGGGTGCGGGTCGCGCGAGTGGGCCCGCATCGGTTCCGGGTCGGCATCCAGGCGGGTGACGTGGTGCGCACCGCCGACGTCGAACTCGACCGCTTCGATTGCCACACCGGGCAGATCCTGGTCAACGGCACCGCGTACCACCTGCTCACCGCCACCCACGGGCCGATCCACCTGGTGGAGGTCGACGGCGTCACGCACCGGGTCGGCCGCGACGAGGGCGGCGTGGTGCGCTCGCCCGCTCCCGCGCTGGTGGTCGCGACGCCGCTGGAGGTCGGCGCCGAGGTCGAGGCGGGCGCCCCGGTGCTCGTGCTGGAGAGCATGAAGATGGAGACGGTGCTGCGCGCGCCGTTCCGGGCGCGACTCAAGGAATGCGCCGTATCCGTGGGCAGTCAGGTGGACACCGGGGCACCGCTGATGCGCCTGGAGCCGCTCGGCGACGACGACGCCGAGGTCGAGGACACCGCGTCCGTGGACCTGGATCTGCCGGTCGCTTCCGAGGCGGTCCCGACGGCGGAGCGCGCCGCGCGCGGCCGGGAGGACCTGCGCGGGCTGCTGCTGGGCTTCGACGTCGATCCGCACGACGAACGCCGGGTCCTGGACGACTACCTCGCCGCGCGCCGGGCGGCCATCGCGGACGGCCACGAACGACCACTGGCCCAGGAACTCGAACTCCTCGACCTGTTCGCCGACCTCGCCGAGTTGAGCCGCAACCGCCCGGCGGGCGAGGACGGCGGCGGCGAGGGCCATGTGCACAGCGCCCGCGAACACTTCCACACCTACCTGCAAAGCCTCGACGTCGAACGGGCCGGACTGCCCGAGGCGTTCCGGGCCAAACTCGCCAAGGCCCTGGGGCACTACGGCGTCACCGAGTCGGAGCCCTCGGCCGAGTTGGAAGCCGCGGTGTTCCGGATCTTCCTCGGTCGCCAACGCGCGGCCGCCGACGTCACCGTCGTCACCACGCTGTTGCGGGTGTGGCTGCGGGAGGCGCCGCCGGACGCGACGCTGAGCGAGGCCGTCGGGCACGCCCTGGAGCGGCTGGTGGCCGCGACCCAGGTCCGTTTCCCCGCGGTCGCCGACCTCGCCCGGGGCCTGGTGTTCGCCTGGTTGGCGCAGCCGCTGCTGCGACGCAACCGCGCCCGCGTCTACACCGCGGTCCGCAGGCACCTGCGGCATTTGGACGCGCACCCGGACACCCCGGACCGCGCCGAGCGGATCGCCGCGATGGTGCGCAGCACCGAACCGCTGGTGCGGCTGCTGGGCCGCCGACTCGTCCGCGACGACCTGGACAACACCGTCATGCTGGAGGTGCTGACCCGGCGCTACTACGGCAACAAGGGCCTCACCGGCGTGCGTTCGAGCCGGGCTGCGGGGTGCACGTTCGTGGTCGCCGAGCGCGCGGGCTCGCGCCTGGTCTCCGCCGCGGTGCGGTTCGACGAACTGGGCGACGTGCTGCGCGGGCTCGCCGAAACGGCGGCCGGCGAGGAGGCGGTCGAGGCCGACGTCTATCTCGCCTGGGAGAAGCAGCCGGCGGACCCCGACGCGATGGCGGCGGCGCTTCGCGAGGTGCTGGACGCGAACCCGCTGTCGAACCCGGTCCGCAGGATCACCGCCACCGTCGCGGGCCGCGGCGGCGCGGTGATGCACCACCACTTCACGTTCCGCCCGACCGGCACCGGGATGGCCGAGGAGCGGCTGATCCGGGGTCTGCACCCGTATATCGCGCGGCGCATGCAGTTGGAGCGGCTGAGCGAGTTCGACCTCACCCGATTGCCGTCCTCGGACGAGGAGGTCTACCTGTTCCGGTGCGTCGCGCGGGCGAACCCCAGCGACGACCGCCTGGTCGCCTTCGCCCAGGTCCGGGACCTGACCGAGCTGCGCGATCACGACGGCAGGCTGGTCGCGCTGCCGACGGCCGAGAACGTCGTCGCCACCTGCCTCGACTCGATCCGCCGCGCCCAGTCGCGCCGACCGGCGGGGAAGTACGCCGACACCAACCGGATCGTGATCTACGTCTGGCCGCCGAGCGAGATCACCCGCGCGGAACTGGAGACGATCGCCGAGCGCGTGGTGCCCACGATCGAGGGCGCCGGGTTGGAGGAGATCGTGTTCATCGCCCGCCGGCGCGACCGGAGCAGCGGCGAACTGGGCAAGATCGCGGTGCGGATCGCCTTCGACGCCTCCGGCGGCACCGAACTCACCGTCGGCGAGCGCTCGGTCGAGCCGGTCGAGCCGGTCGACGACTACCGCAGCAAGGTGCTGCGCGCGGCCGCTCGCAAGACCGTGTATCCGTATGAACTCACACGCTTGTTGGGCGAGTTCGTCGAGTACGACCTGGACGACGCGAACCTGCTGGTGCCGGTCGACCGGCCGCGGGGCAACAACACCGCGGCGATCGTCGTCGGTGTGGTCGACACGCCGACCGCGCTGCATCCCCAGGGCGTCACCAGGGTCGTCTTGCTCGGCGACCCGACCAAGTCGCTCGGCGCGTTGTCCGAGCCGGAGTGCCGCCGGGTGATCGCGGCGCTCGACCTGGCCGAGCGCCTGCGGGTGCCGGTGGAGTGGTTCGCGTTGTCGGCGGGTGCGCGGATCTCGATGACCTCGGGTACCGAGAACATGGACTGGGTGGCGGCGGCGCTCAAGCGCATCGTCACGTTCACCCAGGACGGCGGCGAGATCAACATCGTGGTCGCCGGGATCAC
>NZ_JBHZAV010000215.1:0-15300 GCF_042754445.1 Embleya sp. NPDC059213 | reverse complement strand
AAGTCGAACAGGTGCCGGAACGCCAGCGCGCTGACGCCCAGCGCCGCGGTATAGGACAACACCACGGTGGCGATCAGCACGACCGGTGCGACCAGGGCACGCAGCAGCAGCGCCAGGATCACCAGCACCACCGCGAGGATCACCGGGATCAGCAACTGCTGGTCCCGGGCCGAGGCCCGGTTGCTGTCGAGTTGGGCCGCGGTACCGCCGCCCACGAGGGCGTCGGCCTGCGGCACCGCGTGCACGGCGGCCCGGGCGTCGTCGACGGTGTCGCGGGCCGCGCCGCTGTCGGCGGCGTCGACCAGGGTCGCCTCCACGTACGACCGCCCGTCGCGCTCCGCCGGCACGCCCGGCGGCACCCGCACACTGTTCGGCACCACGCCGGAGACCCCCGCCAGCGACGCGCGGACGCCGTCCATCGCACCGGTGTCGGCGATCACCTGGAGCGGCTGCCCGGTCCCCGCCGGGAAGTAGCGGGCCTGGACCTCCTGGCCGACCACCGAGTCGGGCTTGTCGGTGAAGCTCTCGGCGGTGGTGAGCCCGGTGGCGTTCAGCGCCAACAGGCCCAGGGACAGTGCGGCCAGGATCGCCGACGTACCGATCCACACGGCACGCGGCCGGCGGGCGATGCGTCGCCCGATCCGGGCCCACCGGCCGGTCTCCGTCGGCTCGGGCGAACCCAGGTGCGGGATGGCCGGCCAGAAGATCCACCGCCCGACGATCAGCAGCACCGCCGGGAACAGGGTCAGCATCGCCGACAGAGCCACCGCGACACCGACCGCGGCGACCGGCCCGAGACCGTTGGTCGAGTTCATCTCGGCGGCGAGCAGGCAAAGCATGCCAACGATCACCGTCGAGGCACTGGCGATCACCGCGGGGCCGGCGCGGTGCAGGGCGAGCGCCATCGCCTCGTGCCGGTCCTCGTGTCGGCGCAACTCCTCCCGGTAACGGGCGACCAGCAGCAGCGCGTAGTCGGTGCCGGCGCCGAAGACCAGGACGGTCAGGATGCCCGCGCTCTGCGCGTTGACCACCAGGGACGCGTGCCGGGCCAGCACGTAGACCACCGCCTGCGCGGCGACCAGCGCGCCGACCACGCACACCACCGGGATCACGAGCAGGGTCGGGCTGCGGTAGGTGAACAGCAGGATCACCACGACCACGCCCAGGGCCGCGAACAGCAACGTCCCGTCGATGCCCTGGAACGCGTCGCTGCTGTCGGCGGCGACACCGGCGGGGCCGGTGATGTGCGTTTCAAGTCCGGTGTCCGGGTTGGCGTTCACGATCGCGCGGAGGTCGTCGACGGCCTTGGCGATGCTGTTCCAGCCGTTTTCGCCGAAGGTGATCGGCACCAGGATCAGCGCGGCGCGCGCGTCGCCGGCCCGGTCGGGAACCGGACCCTGCACCTGGGTGCCGAGGATCCCGTGGTCGTCGAGGGTGCGCATCCGCGCGGCGTCGGCGGCGATCGTCGCGTCGTCGGCCGGGGTCAGGCCCGAGTCGCGGGCGAACACCACGACGGCGGTGACGTTTTGCGGCAGGAACGCCTTCGACTGGTCGACGACCTTGGTCGACTCGGCGTTGCCGGGCAACCACGCGGAGGCGTCGTTCTTCTCCGCGTCCATCAACTTGCTCGCGGCCGGCCCGGCCGCGGCCAGTACCAGGATCCAGAGCACGAGAATGATCCACTTGCTGCGCCGGCCACAGACCAGCCGCGCCACTCGCCCCGCTCCACCCATCCCCGACACCTCCACCGCTCGGAGAACGTCCCGGTGTCGCCCGAGGTGCACTCTCCTCAGGATGGCACCGGGTATCGCATCACGCGTCCGCTGGAGCCGCGCCGGCCGCCCGGGGCCGGCGGCGGTGGCCGAACGAACCGGGGTGCGCGACCGTGGAAGGCATGAGCGACAAGGCGCACGGCCGCTTCGACCTCGTCGTCGAGGCGTATCGCCCGGGTGATTCGTACCGGCTGGTGATGCTCGCCGACGGCACCTACCGACAACTGCACACCCGCCGGGAGCTGGCCGACCTCGCCGCGCGGCTCGGCCTCGATCCGGCCGACCGGGACCGGGTCGCCTGGGAGGGCGGCGACGAGTGGCCGGCGGACCACGCGGGGTGACACCGGCGTCGAGCGGCAACCGGGCGACGGGCCTGCACCGAGGCCGATTTCACATGCCCGCAGCACAATTGCCGGCCGATTCGCATGGCGGTGTGATCCGCCTCCGGCTACGCTTCGGCGTCCACCGGAGGTGCAGGCGCCGGGGCCGGGGCGGCCGGCTGTCGCCGGGTCCGGTGATTCCCTCGTTTTTGTCTCGTTTGCGTATCGGACCGTGCGCGGACTCCCGGCGTGCGGTGGACTCGATGAAGCGGAACGGCCCGCCCCTGCGGGCGTGTTCTTCGACGTGGGATGGGGATGGGGGAGACAGTGACCGACACCTGGGACTGTGAGTGTCTGGTGGAGCAGGGCCGTGCGCGGGTGGTGGTACCGAGGATCGTGGACGCGTCCGTCGCGCATCGCCTGCGCAAGGACCTGGTGGCGCGCATCAACGCGTTGAGCGACGACGTCGTCGCGGTGACGTTCGACCTGATGGACACGCAGGTGCTGGACGATGCGGGAGCGGCGGCGATCGCCTCCGCGTACCGACACGCCTTCCTGCTCGGGCTGCGCCCCACCTGGCGGGCATCGGCACCGGACACGCGCGCCGCGCTGCTCGGCGCGGACGGCGAACTCCGCACGGGTGAGCACGCGTTGGACGTCCACCCCGGGTAACCGGGCGGTTCCGCGCGCACGGATCGCGGGTGCGGGCCTGCGCGCCCGCACCCGGTTCCGCCTTCGCCCCCGAGTCACCGGGGGCGCGAGGCTAGGTGGCCGTGCCCGGGAAGACCTTCGAGAAGACGAGTTTGGTGATTTCGTCGGCCGGCGCGTTGCCGTCCGGCGACTGGTTGAGGTTGACCAGGACCACGACCGTCGCGCAGGACTGCGGGTTGTACCCCACGAAGCTGTTGTAGCCGGGCAACTGGCCGTCATGGCCCAGGAATCCGCCGAAGTTCGCGATCGCGAGCCCGTAGCCGGGCGCGCCGGGTCGGTCGGAGGTGGGCACGAAGGTCAACCGCTCGCGCTGCAGCTCCGCGTCGAGCAGGGTGCCGGTGGCCAGGGCCGGGGCCCAGCGCAGCAGGTCGTCGAGGGTGGATACCGCGGCGCCGGCCGACCAGGCCCACGAGGGGTTCGCGTCGGTGACGTCCTTGGGGTTGCCGGCCGACCAGTCCGCCCAGGCCGCGTCCTTGCCGGTGAGCACCGGCGCGGTCAGGCTCGCCACGTTGCCGATGAACTCGTAGCCGTGCGCGTGTGGGAGCGGCAGCCCGGAGTCGTTCGCCAGGCTGCTCTCGGACATGCCGAGCGGCTCGAACACGCGTTGGCGGAACAGCTCGGCGAGCGGCTGCCCGGTGAGCTGCTCGGCGATCAGTCCGAGCAGGATCGTGTTGGTGTTGGAGTAGTGGAACCCGCCCCCGGGCGGGAAGTACGCGGGATGCGCGAACGCGATCGCCAGCAGTTCCTCCGGGGTCCACACGGTTTGCGGGTGCTCGTCGAGCGTGCGGTTGAAGCCGGGATCCTCGCTGTAGTTGTACAGACCGCTGGTCATTTGCAGCAGTTGCCGGATGGTGATGTGTTGCCCGTCGGGTACGTCCGGCCGGAAGGCGGCCACCGGGTCCTCCAGGGACAACCGTCCCGCCTGGACGAGTTGCAGGATGATCGTCCCGGTGAAGGTCTTCGTGATACTGCCGACCCGCATGTGGTCCGCGGTGCGGATGGGGGTCCCGTCGGCCAGGTTGCCGGTGCCCAGGGTCGTGGTCCAGGTGCCCCATTCGGGGGTGCGGATGGAGACGATCGCGCCGGGGACGCGCAGTCGCTGCATCAGGGCGACCAGTTCGGGGGTCAGGGTCTCGGCGAAGGGCGGCGCCGGTTGCGCGACGTCGGCGAAAGCGGGCGATCGCGTCGGGATCGAGGTGCCCGGCGCCGGGGCGGCGGCCGTCAGGCTCAGCAGCGTCGCCGCCGTCACCGCGGCGAGTCGGGCCCGGCGCCGGGCCGGCCCGGTGCGGCGCGGACGTTGTTTCGGGATCCGGGGCGGACGCGACAGTCGGATGCGCACGTGGGGTCCGTTTCGTTCGAGAGCGTGGGCCCCCAGACATACCCGGCCCACCGGCGGCGCGGCCGATGTTGCGCCACCGGTGGGCGTGTTCACGCTCCGGGCCCGGTTAGCATGCGTTCCATGTCGGATGCCCTGCCTCGCCCCGAGCCTTTCGTCTCGCAGACCGCGCCCGCGGCGTCGGAGGACCTGCGGTCGCGGTTGCGCGCGACGCGCCTGCCGGATACGCCCGAGGAGGCCGGGTGGGCGCTCGGGACCGATCTCGACTACCTGCGCGAGCTCCTCGCCTACTGGGCGGACGGCTTCGACTGGCCCGCGCAGGAGGCGGCACTCGCCCGGTTGCCCCGCTTCCGGGTGCCGCTCGGCGGTCTTCGGACCCACTTCGTGCACGCCCGGGCGGTCGCGCCGACCGGGCCGGTGTTGCCGTTGGTGCTCGGCCACGGCTGGCCGGACTCGTTCTGGCGCTACACGAAGGTGATCCCGCTCCTCACCGATCCCGGCGCGCACGGCGCCGACCCCGCCGACGCGTTCGACGTGGTGGTGCCGGACATGCCGGGCTTCGGATACTCCGACCGCCCCACCGGCGCGGCACTCGACACGATCGCCGTCGCCGGCCTGTGGGCCGAACTCATGGACATCCTGGGCTATCCGCGCTTCGGCGCGGCCGGCGGCGACCTGGGCAGCCACGTGAGCCGCTACCTCGCGCTCGACCACCCCGACCGGGTCGTGGCCGTCCACCGTACGGACGCGGGCCTGCCCGTGTTCACCGGCGACCCGGCGGACCTGGCGCCCGAGGAACGCGCCTGGCTCGACGAGGCGATCGCCTGGGGCGGCACCGAGGGCGCCTACGCCGCGATGCACCGCACCAAGCCGCAGACCGCCGCCGTCGGACTCAACGACTCGCCGGCCGGGCTCGCCGCGTGGATCGTCGAGAAGCTCCGGGGGTGGAGCGACTGCGCCGGCGAGGTGGAGCGGTCCTTCACCAAGGACGAGATCCTCACGAACCTCTCCCTGTACTGGTTCACCGAGACGATCGGCTCGTCGATGCGCATGTACCGGGCGAACGCCGCGATCCCGCTCGCGCAGCACGCCCGGCGGGTGGAAGTACCCTCCGGATTCTCGCTCTTCGCCGGTGACGTCGTGCGCCCGCCGCGGGCCTGGCTGGAGCGCATGACGAACGTCGTGCGAGTGACCGAGCCCCCGCGCGGCGGGCACTTCGCGGCGTTCGAGGAGCCCGAGCTGTACGCGGAGGAGCTGCGCGCGTTCTTCCGGCCCTATCGGGCGGCGCTGTCGCGGTAGCCCCGGGCCGGTGTTGCGGTGTCGATGGTGCGCGCCGGGCGGTGTTCAGTGGTGGGCCGTGACGATCGCGCGCTCGCGCGGGCCGGTCCGGGGGTGCAGGTAGCCGATCGTGGCGGCGGTCACGTCCCGGAAGCCGGCCAGTTCGGCTTCGTCGGCCAGCGCGAGGGCGGCGAGCCAGGACAGGCCGGGGACCTTCCCGAGGGCCCGGCCGGCCCGGGGCGGGTCGTCGGCCACCACCAGGCCGCCGGTGCCGGCCGGCGACCAGGCGCGGACCCGTTCCAGGATCGAACGCAGGCCCCGGGTCGGGTGGTTCGGCCGGCAGCCGAGGCCGTCGGCGTAGACGACGATCCGGGCACCGCTCGGCAACGTCCGGTCCGGGACGTCCGCACGCACGACGTCGACGCCTTGGCGGCGGGCCGGGTCGACGGCCTCCGGTGGCACGTCCACGGCGAGCACTCGGTGTCCGGCGCGCGCCAGTTCGGCTTCGACCGGCCCGGTGCCGCGGCCCAGGCTCAGCAGTACCGGGTCGGGGCCTCGGTCCAGTAGGCGGGCCAGGTGGGCGACCATCCAGATCCGGTATTCGGGGTCGTAGGTCGCGGGCGTGCGTAAATCCCCCGCGGGAACGCCGTGTCCACGCTTCGGCCGGCGGCCGGGGCGGCCGCCGGGGGCCGCGCTGCAGCGCACGCGCGGCGATTCGAGGTCGGTCATCGTTTCCTCGTATTCCTGGCAGGCGTCCGGCAGCCGCACGGCGGCCGGACGGGTGGATCAAGTGGGTGGGCCCTGGGGCGGCGGGCGGGGCGCCCGGTGTCGCGTGTGCATCCGTGCCCGGCCGCTCGGCCGCCGACGCGCGCATCGGACGGAGCACGGAAGCACCGGCAGGGCGCACTCCCCCGAAGCGCACGCCCTGCGACCTCGACGTCCCGCGGGGACCGCTGCTCCCCGATCCCCCGCCGGCCGAGGACCTTCGCCGAACCCGACCGGGCCCAACGGCCCTGCTCGACCGCACGGACCGGGAGCAGAGTCGGGGGTGCGGCCGACCCACCGGGTCGGCCCGCACGGAGAGCGCGGTCGAGCCCGGCCGTACCTGCTTCGTGCGCAGCCGAGGTCGGCCCGGCCGCCGCACCCATCGCCCGGGGAAGCGGCCGGACCGGCCCCCGGTCGGGGGCGGGCCAAAGGGTTGGAAATGAGCGAAGACGCCGTGCTGAAACGTCCCCTCGGTCGCCATGAGGCGTTGCGGTTGATGGCCGACGCCCGACTGGGACGCGTCGTGGTGAGCGAGGGCGCGCTGCCGGCCGTGCACCTGGTGGCGTTCGCCGTCGATCGCGAGTGTGTGGTGTTCCGGGCCCCGCTCGACTCCTCGCTCGCGAAGGCCGCGCACGACGCGGTGGTCGCGTTCCAGGCCGACCACGTCGACCGGGCCACCCGCACCGGCTGGACGGGCACCGTGACCGGACACGCCTCCCGGGTCGGCGATCCGCACGTCGTCGCCCACCTGGATCGTCTGCTGCCCGACCTCGACGGCCTCGGCGAGGATCAGGTGTGGATCCGGGTCACCTCGGAACTCGTCACCGGACTCGCCCTCGAACGCCGGCCGTCGGGGCACGGCCGGCACTGGACTTACTAGGACGTCCGACTATATCGTCTTCAACTACAAGGTCCGCGGTGCAGGGAAGTCGGTGTGAATCCGGCATGGTCCCGCCACTGTGACCGGGGAGTGCGCTGCCGCAGCACCAAGCCACTGGCGAAGGCCGGGAAGGCGGGCATCGTGCGTCGATCCGGAAGTCAGGATACCGGCCGCGGGTATATCCGTGTTGTCCACGAGGATGGAGCAAACACGCATGACACCGGTCCGCGCCCTCGCCCCGGATGATCCTGCGAACGTCGAACCCACCAGGTTTTCCTGACCACTTCGACGTCGACCCGCACCGGGCAACCACGCGCACCCGCGCCGACGTTGCACACCCGGGTCGTGCCCCGACCTCCGGATCGCACCCGACGAGAGACAGGTCGTTCATGGTCCGCGAACTTTCCCATTTCATCGGCGGCAAGCACGTCCCCGGCGCATCCGGCGCGTTCGGCGACGTGTACGACCCCAACACCGGTCGAGTACAGGCACGCGTTCCGCTCGCGGATCGCGCCGACACCCTGGCCGCCATCGCCGACGCCGAGCAGGCCCAACCCGCGTGGGCCGCCTGGAACCCGCAGCGGCGCGCCCGAGTCCTGGCCCGCTTCCTGCAACTGGTCGAACCCGAACGCGAGTCGCTGGCCCGGCTGCTGTCGGCCGAGCACGGCAAGACCATCGCCGACGCCCACGGCGACCTGCAACGCGGCCTGGAGGTCGTGGAGTTCGCCACCGGCATCCCGCACCTGCTCAAGGGCGAGTTCACCGACAACGCGGGCTCCGGCATCGATGTGCACTCGATGCGCCAACCCCTCGGCGTGGTCGCCGGCATCACCCCGTTCAACTTCCCGGCGATGATCCCGCTGTGGAAGATCGCGCCGGCCATCGCCTGCGGCAACGCGTTCGTGCTCAAGCCCTCGGAGCGCGACCCCTCGGTGCCACTGCGCCTGGCCGAACTCTTCGTCGAGGCGGGCCTGCCGCCCGGCGTGCTGAACGTGGTCCACGGCGGCAAGGAGAGCGTCGACACACTCCTGACCGACCCGCGCGTACAGGCCCTGGGCTTCGTCGGCTCGACCGCGATCGCCGAGTACGTCTACACCTCCGCCACCGCGAACGGCAAGCGCGCCCAGTGCTTCGGCGGCGCCAAGAACCACCTGATCGTGATGCCGGACGCGGACCTCGACCAGGTCGTCGAGGCGCTGATCGGTGCCGGCTACGGCTCCGCCGGGGAACGCTGCATGGCCATCTCCGTGGCGGTTCCGGTCGGCGCGGAGACCGCCGACGCGCTGGTGGAAAAGCTCGTCGCCCGGATCGCCACGCTGCGCGTGGGCCCCTCGCACGACCCGGACGCCGACTTCGGCCCGCTGGTCGGCCGGGACGCGCTCGATCGGGTGCACGGCTACCTGGACATCGGCGTCGCCGAGGGCGCCAAGCTGCTCGTGGACGGCCGCGACGTGCGCGTACCCGGCCACGAGGACGGCTACTTCGTCGGCGCGTCGCTGTTCGACCACGTGACGACCTCGATGCGGGTGTACCGCGAGGAGATCTTCGGCCCGGTGTTGTCCGTGGTCCGCGCGGCCTCCTACGAGGACGCGCTGCGGCTGCCGAGCGAGCACGAGTACGGCAACGGCGTGGCCATCTTCACCCGGGACGGCGACACCGCCCGCGACTTCGGCCGCCGGGTGAACACCGGCATGGTCGGCGTCAACGTGCCCATCCCGGTGCCGGTGGCCTATCACACCTTCGGTGGCTGGAAACGATCCGGATTCGGCGACCTCAACCAGCACGGGCCCGACTCGATCCGCTTCTACACCCGGACCAAGACGATCACCTCGCGCTGGCCCTCGACCGCGCGCGAGAGCGCGAACTTCGACATCCCCACGATGGACTGACCCGGTGACCACGCTCACCGACGACCAGCTCGCGATCGTCGAAACCACCCGGGACTTCGCCCGCGAACACCTCGCCCCGAACGCGATCGAATGGGATCGCACCAGCCACTTCCCCGTCGACGTCCTGCGCAAGGGCGCCGACCTCGGCCTCGGCGGCATCACCGTCCGCGAGGACGCGGGCGGTTCGGGGCTCGATCGGCTCGACTCCGCGCTGATCCACGAGGCGCTGGCGGGCGGTTGCCCGACCATCGCCGCCTACTACTCGATCCACAACATGGTCGCCGCGACCATCGACCGGCACGGTACGCCGGAGCAGCGCGCCCGCTGGCTCCCGGGGCTGTGCTCGATGCGAGATCTGGCCGGCTACTGCCTGACCGAGCCGGGAGCCGGCTCCGACGCCGCCGCGCTGCGCACCCGCGCCACCCGCGACGGCGACGACTATCTCCTGCACGGCGTCAAGCAGTTCATCTCCGGCGCCGGCTCCGCCGCGGTGTACCTGGTGATGGCGCGCACCGGCGCCGACGGCGCCGACGGCATCTCCGCGTTCGTCGTGCAGGGCGACGCCGACGGGCTGTCCTTCGGGCCCAACGAACGCAAGATGGGCTGGCACGCCCAGCCCACCCGCCAGGTGATCCTGGACGGCGTGCGGGTGCCCGCAGGCCACCGGCTCGGCGCCGAGGGCGACGGGTTCAAGATCGCGATGGGCGCCCTCGACGGCGGCCGGATCGGCATCGCCGCCTGCTCGTTGGGTGGCGCGCAAGCCGCGCTGGATGCCGCCGTGCGCCATCTCACCGACCGCGAGGCGTTCGGCTCGGCGCTCATCGACGCGCAGGCCCTGCGCTTCCAACTCGCGGACATGGCCACCGAACTGGAGGCCGCCCGCACGCTGGTGTGGCACGCTGCCTCCTCGCTCGACGAGGGCGACCCCAGGGCCTCGCAACTGTGCGCGATGGCCAAGCGGTTCGCCACCGACACCGCCTTCTCGGTGGCCGACCGGGCACTGCAACTGCACGGCGGATACGGCTACCTCGCCGACTACGGCATCGAGAAGATCGTTCGCGATCTGCGGGTGCACCGCATTCTCGAAGGAACCAACGAGATCATGCGCGTGATCGTCGCGCGCGGACTGATCGGAGCGGCCCGATGACCCCGACCACGGACCAGGATCCGGTACTGACCCACCGGCAGGCGGCACTGGGCCGGATCGTGCTGAACCGGCCCAGGGCGCTGAACGCGCTCACCCACGACATGGTGTCGCGGATCGACGCCGCGCTGACCGCGTGGGAACACGACGACGACGTACGGCTGGTGGCGATCACCGGCGCGGGCGAGCGCGGGCTGTGCGCGGGCGGCGACATCCGCGCCATCCACGCCGACGCCGTCTCCGGCGGCACCGCGAGTCTGGACTTCTGGCGCGACGAGTACCGGCTCAACGCCCGCATCGCCCGCTACCCCAAGACCTACGTCGCCGTCATGGACGGCATCGTGATGGGCGGCGGGGTCGGCATCTCCGCGCACGGCGGCCTGCGCATCGTCACCGAACGCTCGACCGTCGCCATGCCCGAGACCGGCATCGGATTCGTCCCCGACGTCGGCGGCACCCACCTGCTCGCCCGCGCCCCGGGCGAGTCGGGCACCCACCTGGCGCTGACCGGCTCCGCCATCGGCCCCGGCGACGCCATCACCTGCGGCCTCGCCGACCACTTCGTGCCCTCGCATCGGCTGGACGCGATGCTCGACGCGCTGGCCACCGGCGAACCGGCCGACGTCCTCGCGCGCTTCGCCGAACCGGCCCCCACCGGCGAACTCGCCGAGCGGCGCGCCTGGATCGACGCGTGCTACGCGGGCGACAGTGTCGAGGAGATCCTCGATCGCCTGGACCACAGCGGGGATCCGGCGGCCGGGCAGGCCGCCGAGCAGATCCGCGCCAAGTCGCCCACCGCGCTCAAGGTGACCCTGGCGAGCCTGCGCCGGGCCCGCGAACTCGGTTCGCTGGAGGCCGTGTTGGCGCAGGAGTACCGGGTGTCGAGCGCGGCGCTGCGAACGCCCGACCTCGCCGAGGGCATCCGCGCCCAGGTGATCGACAAGGATCGCGCCCCGCGCTGGTCGCCCCCGACGCTCGACGCCGTGCAGCCCGAGGACGTGGCCCGATTCTTCCGCGCACCGGCCGAGGGCGCCTCGGGCCCGGAATTCACGACCGCGGAGGCCGGCCGATGACCACCCGCGTCGCCTTCGTCGGACTGGGCAACATGGGCGGCCCGATGGCCGCCAACCTGGTCGCCGCCGGACACATCGTCACCGGCTTCGACCTGGCCCCGCAGGCCCTGGAGCCGGCCCGGAACCACGGTGTGCGGATCGCCGCGTCACCCGCGGCGGCGGTCGCCGACGCGGACGTGGTGATCACCATGTTGCCCAGCGGCACCCACGTCCTGGACTGTTACCGGGGCCCGAACGCGCTGCCGGCCGCCGCGCCGGCCGACGCGGTGTTCGTCGACTGTTCCACGATCGACGTCGCCGACGCGCACGCCGCGCACGCCGCGGTGCGCGAATCCGGTCGCCGCGCCCTGGACGCGCCGGTCTCCGGTGGTGTGGTCGGCGCGGTCGCCGGCACGCTCACCTTCATGGTCGGCGCCGACGACGCGGACTTCGCCGCGATCGAGCCGCTGCTGACCGCGATGGGCCGGCGGGTCGTGCACTGCGGGCCGCCCGGCGCCGGACAGGCCGCGAAGATCTGCAACAACATGATCCTGGGCGCCACGATGATCGCGGTGAGCGAGGCGTTCGTCCTGGGCGAGCACCTCGGACTCTCGCACCAGGCGCTGTTCGACGTCGCCTCGGCCGCCTCCGGGCAGTGCTGGGCACTGACCACGAACTGCCCGGTACCCGGGCCGGTTCCGGCGAGTCCGGCCAACCACGACTACCGGCCCGGGTTCGCCGGCGCGCTGATGGCCAAGGACCTGCGGCTGGCCGCCAACGCGATCCGTGCCGGCGGCGTGGCGGCCGAACTGGGCCTGCACGCCGCCGAGATATACGCGGCCTTCGCCGAGAACGGCGGCGCCGACCGCGACTTCTCCGCCGTCGTCCACGCCATCCGGGAGCAGACCGGCGCCACCGCCACCGCCACCGCCGAAGGGAACGACCCCGCATGACCGAGTACGAGACGATCCTGGTCGAGCGGCACGAGCGCACGGCGCTGATCACGCTCAACCGTCCCAAGGCACTCAACGCCCTCAACCTGCGGGTGATGGCCGAAGTGGTCGACGCCGCGACCACCCTCGACCGCGACCCCGACGTCGGCGCGCTGGTGATCACCGGGTCCGCGAAGGCGTTCGCCGCGGGCGCCGACATCAAGGAGATGCAACCCAACGACTATCTCGACGTCTACCTCTCCGACTGGTTCTCCGCGTGGGACCGACTCGGCGACGTCCGCAAGCCCACCATCGCGGCGGTCTCCGGCTACGCGCTGGGCGGCGGGTGCGAACTGGCGATGTTGTGCGACATCCTGCTCGCCGCCGACACCGCCGTCTTCGGCCAGCCCGAGATCAAGCTCGGCGTCATCCCCGGCATCGGCGGCTCGCAACGACTGACCCGCGCGATCGGCAAGGCCAAGGCGATGGACCTGTGTCTGACCGGACGCACGATGAACGCGGACGAGGCCGAACGCGCCGGCCTGGTCTCGCGCATCGTGCCCGCGGCCGACCTGCTCACCGAGGCCCTGGCCACCGCCGCGACCATCGCGGGCATGTCCACGCCGATCGCGATGATGGCCAAGGAGAGCGTCAACCGCGCCTTCGAGACCACCCTGGCCGAGGGCGTGCGCTTCGAACGGCGGCTGTTCCACGCCACCTTCGCGACGGCGGACCAGAAGGAGGGCATGGCGGCGTTCACCGAGAAGCGCCCGCCGTCGTTCCGACACCGCTGAGCCGGCGGCCGCTCAGCGGCGGGTGTGGAGTCTGCGCACGACCACGCCGAGGATGTCGGCGCGTTCGAGATAGCCGAGCCGGCGGGAATCGTGACTGTGTGCCGCGTTGTCGCCCAACAGGACGAACCGGTGTGGCGGTACCGGCCGGCCGGCCTCGGCGGCGAGCGCGGGACCCAGGCCCCGCGGAACCGGGTCGCCGGGGCCGGCCACGACCCGCTTGATCATCCGGCCCCGGGCCTGCGGCAGCGCACCAACGGCCGGTCGGCCGGACGTCGCGCGCGTCGGGCCCGGCTCCCCCGGCGGGTCACCGGAGGGTGGTCGCCACTCGGCGACCACCACCCGCCCGGCGGCCGGGTCGGCGTGCCCGCGCCGGCCCGGCCGGCGCACCAACACCCGGTCGCCGCTGCGGTACGTCGGTTCCATGCTGGCACCGGCGACGGTGATCACGATCAGCCGGCGCCGGGCCGCCAGGGCGGCCCCGAACACCACGACCAACACCGGCACCAGCCTGCCGCGCGGCAGCCACACGGGAGTACCTCCTCAGGAGACGAGCGAGTCGGGGATGTCGTCGGATCCGCGCCGATAACCGCCGGCCTGCATCGTGAACAACCGGGCGTAGGCCCCGCCGGCCCGCATCAGCTCGTCGTGCGTGCCCTGTTCGCCGATCCGGCCGTCTTCGAGCACCACCAGCAGGTCCGCGTCGCGCAGTGCACCGAGCCGGTGCGAGATCAACAGGCTCGTCCGGCCCGCGCGGTGTTCGCGCAGCCGCAGATGAATCTCCTGCTCGGCCTCGGCGTCGAGCCCGGAGCTGGGTTCGTCCAGGATCAGCAGGTCGGCGTCGGCGCGCAGCAACGACCGGGCCAGGGCGATGCGTTGCCACTGTCCACCGGAGAGCACCACGCCGGTGCCCGGGTCGTCCCGGTCCTCCTCGGAGAAGAAGATCCGGCTGAGCATGGTGCGGTAGCCGTCGGGCAGGCGCAATATCGCGTCGTGCATGCCGGCCAGGCGCGCGGCCCGCTCGACGGCGTCCGGTTCGGTCAGCCGGTCCAGGTCGCCGAGTGCGATGTTCTCGCCGGCGGTGAGGTCGTACTCCATGTAGTCCTGGAAGGTGGCCCCGATCCGCCGGCGCAACTCGGCCGGGTGGAACTCCCGCAGGTCGATCCCGTCCCACGACACCCGGCCCCGGTCCGGGTCGTACAGCCGGCACAGGAGCTTGATGAGCGTCGTCTTGCCCGCGCCGTTGAGTCCGACCAATCCCACGGAACTCCCGGCGGGGATGCTGAGGTTCACCCCGCGCAGCACCCAGGGATGGGTCGGTCCGTAGCGAAACCACACGTCGTGCAGCTCGATGCCGTGCCCGAGCGTGGGCACCGGCTCCGGGCGGGAGCACACCGGCAGGTCGTCCTTCGTCTCCCGGACCACGACGTAGTGGTCGAAGAGCAGGAGCGCCTGATGCCCGCCGGCGATGTCGTTGGCCAGCGCGGCAAGTGCCGTCTGTACGGCGGGCAGCGCGGCCACGAGCAGCGCGACGCCACCGATGCTGATGCCGCCCCGTCCCGCCTCCCGAACCGCCCACAGCAGGCCCAGCCCGGCCACCACCGAGGCGAGCACGCCGAGGCCGAGTTGGATCGCCAACTCCCGGCGGTCCACCGCCTGTTTCGCCGCGTCGGCCCGGCGGCGTTCGGCGAGCATGCGCCCGCGCAGGAAGCCGCCGATGCCGAACAGCCGGATCTCCTTGGCCGCCTGCAGGTTGGTCAACAGTTGGAAGTAGAACATCTCGCGGCGCTCCGCCGGCCCGATCTCCCAGAGCATCGCGGCCCGACGGCGGCTCATCGCCAACTCGCCGAGCAGTACCGGGACTCCGGCCAGGAGCACGGCGGTCGCCAACAGCGGGCTCAGCACCACGAGCGAGCCGAGGAAGCCGCCGATGGTGAGCGCACCGCCCAGCACCCCCAACGTGCTGTTGACCGCCTGCGTCGGCGTCATGCCGCCGGCCTGCTGGGCCAGCCGCAACCGGTCGAGAAAGCGCGGGTCCTCGAACCTGCTCAGGCCGGTCAGGTCGTCGACGGCCCGGTAGAGGCGGTCCTGGGCGCGCAGCGCGGTCGCGCGTTGCGTCTGGGCCTGGATGTACTGGGCCAGGTGCGGCACGGCGGCGGCGGCCACTCCGGTCGCGGCGAGCAGCGCGGCCGGCGCCAGGACCGCATCGATTCCGCCGCCCGCGGCGAGCCGGTCCAGGACCGCCCGCACGGTCCACGCGGCGGCGATGGGCAACACCGCGCCCAGGGCGGTCAGCAGGGTCAGCGCCGCGAGTTGCCGGGGCGCCGCCCGAAAGGCGAGGCCGGTCGCCGCCCGCAACACCGCGGCCAGCCGTCGCGGGCCCGGCGTCGACGTCGCCGGCGTGCTCACGAGGCCGCGGGCACGACGGCC
>NZ_JBHZAV010000214.1:0-15333 GCF_042754445.1 Embleya sp. NPDC059213 | reverse complement strand
GGGCGGGGGTGGTTGCGGGCGGATGCGCCGCTCACCACCGACCGCCCGCACCGCGGCGATCGGGGCGAGACTAGCCGCCGGCGCGGGAGCGGGCCACCGCGTCGGTGCCGTCCAGGAGCAACTTGCTGCGTTCGACGGCCTGTTGCTCGGCGGTGAGGTCGAGTCCCCGGGTGGTCAGCCAGTAGGCCGCGCCGGAGACCACGAGCCCGACGACGAAGGCGATGTCGGCGCCGTCTAGGGTGTCGACCATCGGCCCGGTGTAGAAGCCGGTGACCATGAACGGCACCAGGGCCGCGACGCCCAGCGCGTAGGAGAGCAGGCCGCGCCATCCCCAGCGCCCGTAGATGCTGTTCGGGCTGAAGATCTCGGTGATGGCGTAGTGGCCCCGGCGGACGAAGTAGTAGTCGATCAGATTGACCGCCGTCCACGGCGCCAGCACGTAGAGGATCAGCGTGATGAAGTCGTTGAAGCTGCCCAGGTATCTCGACGGCAGGCCCTCGGCCACGGCCAGGGCGACCGCCGCGCCGGCCACGATGCCGGTGACGCGGGTGCGTAGGGTCAGGGTGATCGGACGGAACGCCTGGACGATGCTCAGGCCGGAGAGCATCGCGCCGTAGAGGTTGACGCCCATCACCGCGATCGCGCTCGGGACCAGGACGGCGACCACGGCGGTCTTGCCGAAGCCGTCGAACAGGGTGTCGCCGATGTCCTGGAGGTTGACCAGCGCGTCGGGCACCGGTACCGAACCGGCGATGAAGTTGCCGAGCACCATCAGCCAGATCGCCGACAGCGCGGCCCCGGCATACGTCCAACCGATGACGCCGCGTTCGGAGGTGTCCGCGGGCAGATATCTGGAGTAGTCCGAGACGTACACCGCGTAGCCGAGCTGGTAGCCGGCCGCCGCGACGAACTGGGCCAGTGCCGCCGCGGGGGTGAAGGCGGCGGAGTGCTCGACCGGGTGCGGCTCCAGGTGGATCAGCGCCAGCACGGTGAGGATCGCGAACATCGGCACGACCAGGTACGGCAGCAGGCGCAGGACGGTGTGCAGCAGGTCGTAGCCGACGATCGCCACGCCGGTCGCGAGCAGCACGATCACCACGGCCCACACCGTCGAGGAGCCGGGCAGTACCGATTCGAGCACCTGGGAGGCCAGGAGCACGCCGAACGCGCTGAAGCCGATGTAGACGCAGATCACCGCGAGCATCGGGACGAGTGCGCCGCGGGTGCCGAACTGGGCGCGGGACTGGATCATCTGCGGCAGGCCCATGGTGGGCCCCTGATTCGCGTGGAAGGCCATGAAGCAGGTGCCGAACAGGATGCCCAGCACGGTGGCCACGATCGACCAGCCGATCGACAGGCCCAGCACCGGGCCCGCGAAGCCGACGACCATCGTGGTGGGGACGAACTGTCCGGTGAACCAGAACGGCGCCTGATGCCAGGCGCGGCCGTGCCGCTCGGACTGGGGGACGTAGTCGATGGAGCGGGTTTCCAGCACCGGACCGCGGGCGTTCTCGGCCCCTGTTGCCTGCCTGCCGGTCACCGCACCTGCGTGGTCAACCATGTGCCCTCCTTCATCTGGGGCAGAATCTACATTTTTTCGGTCGTTTGTCTGCTCTGGTGCCGGTCGGCGGCGGCCTGATCCGCCGCGAAGTCGGCGAATCCCGCCATGGCGCGGGCCAGGGTGCGTGCGGCCGTGGTGAGGTCGTCGAGGGCCACCCACTCGTCGGCGCCGTGCGCCTGACGGATCGAGCCCGGCCCGTAGACGACGGTGGGAATGCGCAGGTCGTTGCGCAGGAAGCGGGCGTCGGAGCCGAGATACAGGCCGACGAAGCCCTCGTTCGGCCCGGCGTCGGGCCGACAGGCGTCGACGAAGTCCGGGAAGGGGTGCGGGAGCGGCAGTTCGGAGCCCTCGCAGAAGAAGGTGGGGATCACCCGGTAGTCGACGTCCGGGCAGGCCGCGTCGATCATCCGCACGATCGAGGCGTGCACGTCCTCGGCGCTCTCCCCGGGCAGCGTGCGCCGGTCGATGGTCAACGCGCAGCCCGGCGCGATCACGTTGGCGGCGACCCCGCCGCGCACCATCGCCACGTTGCAGGTCGGGCTGCCCAGCAGCGGGTGCGGGCGGGGGTGGAAGGGGGCCAGATGCAGCGCGGTGGTGATCCGCGCCGCGTCCGCGACGGCGGAGCGTCCGCGAGCCGGGTCGCCGCCGTGCCCCGCCGTGCCGGACACCTCGATCCGGGCCTGCCAGGAGCCGCGCTCGGCCACCGCGACCCGCAGCTCGGTGGGCTCGGGGACGATGCACGCGTCGGCCCGGACCAGGCCGGCGGCCACCAGTTCGGCCGTACCGTGAGTGCCGCCGGTCTCCTCGTCGGCGACGAGGTGGAAGACGATGTCGGCGCCGAGCTCGACGCCGGAGTCGAGACAGGCGCGCAGTCCCTCGATCGCCGCGGCGATGCCGCCCTTCATGTCCGCCGCGCCGCGCCCGATCAGGCGTCCGTCGCGCACGACCCCGTCGAACGGGGGCACCGTCCAGTCCGCCTCGGCGACCGGTACGACGTCCACATGGCCGTTGATCAGCAGGGTCGGCCGGCCCGGCGCGCCGCCGCCGTGGGTGGCGAGCACCGAGGGCCGCCCGGACCGCGAGGTGAACACGTGTGTGTCGCAACCCAGCGCGTCGAGCAGGTCCGACAGCGCCGGTACGGCCGCCGACTCGCGGCCGGGCGGGTTCCGGGTGTCGATGCGCACCAGGGCGGCGGCGGTCTCGCGCACCCGGTCGGCTCGGACGAAGTCCTCGACCGGCGGGCGCGACCCGTTCGCGTTGCCGGCTCGGGCCGGCCTCACGGTCGCACCTCGACCTTCGGCAGGATCCCGACCCGGGCCAGGCCGCGGGCGAATTCGCCCAGTTGCGGCCGGTCGGCGACCAGCTCGGCCAGCAGCGCGCGGCCCGCGTCGGCCTCGCCGCAGCGCAGCAGGATCACTGCCCGCCACAGGTCCGCCTCGGCATTGCCGCCGAGGCCGGCCCCGGCCGCCGTGAGCGCCCGGACCGTCTCGTGGGCCTGGGCGGCGGTGATGCCCGCCGCGTCGCCGATCACCAGGGGCGGGGCGAACAACGCGGCCCCGATCGTGCGGAAGCCCTCGTGCACGGGCAACAGGCGGCGCAACTCGCGTACCGGATCGGCATGGTCGTCGACCCGGATGTCGGCGAGCACGTGTCGCCAGGGCCGCTCGCTGCGCACGCCGTCGACCACCTTGACCACCGCCGACTGCGATCCCCGGGCGTCGCCGCCGGCCCGCTCGCCGGCCTCCAGGGCGGCCACCAGTCGATCCGCGTGTGCCGACGCCGACGCCGCGTCGCGGTGTGCGGCGACCATGGCCCGGCACACGTCGTCCGAGGCCAGCATGTTGCCCACCGCGGCCACGCCCTCGCCCCGGGCGACGCCGGTGTGCGGTGCGCAACCGCCGCCGGTGAAGCACGCGTACGCGCCGGTGGCGTCCATCACGATCGCCTGGCGGTAGTCGGCCAGCGGATCGCCCGCGACCAGCGTCCGCAACACGTCGTCGGGCGTGGCGCCGGCCCGGAGCAGGGCCAGCCCCTCGTGCGGCCAGTCGGTGTTGGCGAACGCCTGGCTGACGACCACACCGACGCCGGCCTCGGCATCGCCGACGACGGAGCCGACGGCGAAGAAGTGCGACTGGGAGGCGAACCCGAGGGAGCCGTCGTGCGGATGGAAACCCACTATCGAATAGGTCATCGCGATCTCCGATCTGTGATGTGTGCCGGGCCGGCAGGGCGTCGCGGGGCCGCCCCGGCGGACCGGGCCCGGATCAGCGGGAGCAGGTCGCGGGAGAGGCGGTCGACCTGCGCCGTGCCGTCCTCGCCGGGGAGCAGGCACAGCGCGACGCAGTCCGCCCCGGCCTCGGCCAGTGCGCCGATCCGCTTCGCGCAGTCCGCGGGTGTGCCGACCACCGCCAACTCGTCGAGCCACGCGTTCGGAATGGCGCGTACGGCGTCGTCGAAGTCGAGCGCGGCCAGTGCCTCGGCCTCGTCCGCGATGCCGTGCGCCTCGGTCATCGGATTGCGCGGCCCGGCCAACAGGTAGAGCCCGAACAACTCGCGCAACCGTTCGCGGGCGATCGTGGCGTCGTCGTCCATCGAGCAGAGTACGTACGCCACCAGGTCGTGCTCCGGACCGCCGCCGCCGGCGGCGACGGTGCGGGCCGCCCACTCGACGTAGCGCGTCCCGGCGAGGACGGAGAGCACCGTGCCGTCCGCGGCGGCGCCCGACATGGCCAGCGCCTTGGGACCGCCCACGCCCGCCAGGATCGGCGGCACGACGGTGGGCGGATGGGCCAGTTGCACCTCGCGGGCCCGATACGAGGACGCCTCGACGGTCAGGGTGTCGCCCGCGAGCAGCGTGCGCAGCGCGGCGATGACGTCCCGGACCGAGGACAGCGGGGTCTTCGAGCGAATCCCCATCTGGTCGAGCCAGTCGGGGACACCCGCGCCCACGCCCGCCCTGAGCCGACCCGGGTACAGGCCGGCCAGGGTCGCCAACTCCATGGCCAGGAGCGCGGGATGGCGCGAGGTGGTGGGCACGATGCCGATGCCGACCGGGAGCCGGGTGGCGGCCAGCACGGCGCCGGCCGCGGCGATGGCGCCGGTGTAGAAGTAGTCTTCGCCGACCCACAGTTCGTCGAAGCCGCCGCGCTCGGCGGCCTCGGCCGCCGCGACGATCTCGGCCGGGTGTTGGGAACTGCCCAGGACCAGGGAGATGCGTGGGGAACCCGGAGTGACGGTCATGGTCAGACGCCCTTCGGGAGCGGGTTCCACGGCACCTTGCCCAGGCCGCGGCTGTTGGTGGAGTCGGCGAATCCGGGCCGGGTCTCGTCCGGGTCGGGCAGCGCGGTGATGTGGGTGTGCCACATGCGCCACTCGGGCGCGCCCGTTCCGTTGTCGCGGTGGTAGATCTCGGTGGCCCGGCCGATGGTGGCGTCGACCGAGTCCGCGGTCCACTCGCCGCCGTCGAGCATCTCCGCGTCGATGGTGAACTCGCAGGCCAGCCAGGCGGTGTCGCCGCGGACCTCCAGGCGCATGATCTCGGTCCGCAGGCCGCCCGGCTGGGCGATGATCTCGCGGTACCACTTCCACAACGCGACCTTCTCGGTCATGTCGAAGTAGGGGTGGCCGTTGAAGTTGAACATCAGATATTCGTCGCCCGGGGACGGGAACACCTCGACCATGCGGTCGATGTCCCAGCCGATGTTCGACTCCCACCACTGCTTGTGCAGCCTGAGGATCTCGGCGATGTCCGCCTTCGGCGCGGTGCGCTCGGCGAACGGGGTTTCGGTCATGATCGGCTTCCTGTTCCGGTGATGGGGTCTCGATCGTGGGCGCGGTGTTCCCGGGTGCCGTCGATCAGCGAGGCGAGGTAGGCCGCGACCCGGTTGGGGGCGGTGTACATCGGCAGGTGTCCGTGCTCGACGATGACCGCGAGCCGGCCGCCGGTGAGTTCGGCGAAGGCCCGGGAGTCCTCGACGGGACAGCCGAGGTCGCGGTCCCCGACGATGGCCAGCGTCGGGCAGCGCAGTCCCGGCGCGGCGTCCAGTCCGGCGGCCGCCGCGGCCGCCGTCCAGACGCGCGCCGCCTCCGCGTCGGAATCGACGCCGATGTCGGCGGCGACCTCGGCCACCAGGACCTCGTCCAGGCCGGGTTCGCTCGCCAGGATGTCCAACACGGCGTTGCGCGCACCCCTGGCGGCGACGGCCGCGAGGAATTCCCGCGAGGCGGCCGGCTCGGCCGGGCGGAAGGCCCCGCCGACCGTGGCGACGCTCGCCACCCGGTCCGGGTACGCGGCGGCCAGTTCCACCGCCACGGCCGCGCCGACCGAGGCGCCCACCACGTGCACGCCGCCGACCTCGCGGGCGTCCAGCAGTTCGACGCACTCGCGCACCCAGCCGGCCAGGTCGTACTCGGCGCGGCGGCCCGAACACCCGTGTCCGGACAGGTCGACGGCCAGACACGTCCACTCGGCCGGCACCGCAGCCAGGACCGCCCGCCAGCAGCGGGCCTGCAGGTTGGCCGGGTGTACGAAGAGCACCGTCGGGGATCCGGGAGTGCTGCCGGGTCTGAGCAACGCCGACCCCGAGCCGGTACCGAAGGCGATCCGTTGCACGGACGACATTTTGGGCTTCCCCTCTCCGCTTGGGGCGCCATAGTTACAGTAACGATGTAAGTTTGTCGAGAGTCGGGACGACGTCCGGCCTAGACTCCCGAGCATGAATTGGCGAAGCATCGGCGATGTCGCCGCCGAGGTCGGGGTCAGCCCTCAGACGCTCCGGGCGTGGGAGAAACAAGAGCTGCTCGTGCCGGACCGCACGGCCGGCGGCCAGCGCCGTTACGGTCCCGAACACGTGAGCCGGGCCCGGCGGATCGCCGATCTGCGGCAGCGGCACGGCTGGAATCCGGCCGCCATCCGCACCTCGTTGAGCGGTCCCGACGACGTCCCGGCGCCGGAGGAGCCCGCCGACGGCGGTCGGCTGCGCCGCGCCAGATTGGCCAGTGGCCTGTCCCTCAAGGAACTCGCGGCGCTGACGGACACCTCGGTGTCGCACCTGTCCTCGATCGAACGCAGCGTCGAGCGCGCCTCGACCCAGTTGATCGCGCGCATCACCGACGCGCTCGGGGTTCCGATGAGCAGTCTGGCGTCGTTCACCCGGACCGACGCGAGCGTGGTGCGCGCCGACGAGCGTGCGACCGTGGTCCTCGAAGGCGGCGTGCGGTGGGAGGAACTCCTGCGCCCCGGCCACGACCTCGAACCGGCCCTGCTGTCCATCCCACCGCACGGCTCCAGCGGTGGTCCCTACTCGCGTCCGGGCGAGACCTTCGCCTTCCTGATGTCCGGCACGCTGCGCTTTCGGGTGGGCGGCGGGCTCGGCGACCACGCGCGGGTCGCCGAACCGATAGACGTCGCCGAGGGCGACTCGGTCTCCTTCCCGTCCCGGACGCTGATCTCCTGGGAGAACATCGGCCGCAAGACCGCCCGCGCGATCTGGATCGAGGTGTTGTCGCCCAACGCCTGGTCGGACCCGATGACCCGGCGCATCATCCGGGCAGCGTCGGGATTCACCGCGCCGGACCCCGACCCCGCCGCCGAGCCGGCCGGGGGAGCCGGCCCCGGCTGATCCGGGCCGACCTACCCCGGTTCGACGTCCGGTGGCGGCGGCGTCGCCGACGGGCCCGGCGACTCGCCGGCCGGTCGTTCGCCCGGCAACCAGCGCAACGCGAACCACAGTTCCATCCGCACGTCCGGGTCGTGCAGGTCCAGGTCGAGCAACTCGGCGATCCGGCCGATGCGCTGGCGGACGGTGTTGCGGTGCAGGTCGAGCGCGGTCGCGGTGCGATCCCAACTGCCGTGGTGGGCGAGCCAGCTACGCAGGGTCTCCAACAGCACGTGGTATCCGGGCGAGGGCGCGCCGGCCAGGGCCGCGAACCGGGCGCGGGCCAGCGCGGTCGCGTCGGCGGCGGGCACCAGCGAGTGCACGCTCAGGTCCTGGTCCCGGTGCCGCCCGGCGGGCACCCCCGCCGCGAGGGCGTGCCGCAGCGCGCGTTCGGCCTGATTGGCCGCCACCGCCAGGTCGGCCGTCGCGGACGGGGCGCTGAAACCGAGCGTCCAGCCGAGCCGGTGCGCCGCCGCCGGATCCGCCGCGGGCGCCCCGGGCGTGGTGGGCACCAGGGCGTACACGTCCCGGCCGCGCAGATCCAGATACGGCGTGCCCAACGCGGTTCCCAACGCGGCCAGTTGCACCGGATCCCGGCCCGCCCCCGCGCCCGCCGCCGGACCCGACCGAGGTCGGCCCAGCCGACCGCGCACCACCACCCAGCCGGCGCCCGGCGCGGCCGGCAGCAACAGCGCGGCCACTTCCTGCGGCGACTCGCCGAGCATCAGCCGCACCAGCGCGGCCGAACTGTCGCTGTCGCCGCCGAGCGCATGGCGAGGACTGGTCAGCAGCGACAACAACACCGCCGCCACCGCGGTCACCGAGTGCTGGACCGCGGTCGGCGCGGTGGCCGCGACGACCCCGATCGCGGGCGGCGCCGCGCCGCCCTCGGCACCGGGCAGCGCGTGCACGGTCAGATGCAGCCCGTCGTGGTGGTCCGCGGCCGTGGTCGGCGCGAGCCGCCCGCGCCCGGACCCGCCGGCGCGCGACTGCGCGATCGTGCGCACCATCAGCGCGCGCAGCCGCTCCGGCGCGGCCGGCCCCGGCCGCGCCCCCGCGGCCACCAGCTCGTTGCCGGCCGGATCCAGCAGCACGGTCCACGCGTCCAACTGCACCGCGAGCCGATTGAGCACCGACCGCAGCGCGTCGGCCCGCACCGCCGCGGTGACCAGCGCGCCCTGGGCCCGACTGATCCGGCGCAGGTCCCGATACCGCGACTCGGTCATCGCGGCGTGCGCGGCCCGACTGACCGCCACGAACGGCGTGCCGTCGGGCACCCGCAACAACGGCAGCCCGTGCCGATCGCAGGACTCGACCAACGCGGCGGGCACCTCGTCGTAGACCGGCACCAGACCGAAGCCCAGGGCACTGGCGCCCGCCCGGGCGATCCGCCCGGCGTACGCGTCGATGCCCTCGGCGGTCTTGGGCAGGGGCACCCCGGCGGTGAGCAGGAGTTCGCCGCCGATCAGATACGGCGTCGGATCCTCCAACTCGGTCACCCCGGTCGTGGACACCGGCCGATCCTCGCGCGGACCGGCGATCTGGCGCAGCCCGAGCGTCGGATCGGCGAGCAACACGCTCAGCGGGACGCTCGGCACATCGGGACCGGCCGCGAGGTCCGGGACGTCGGGGGCGGCGGAAGAGGAGTCGACCGACGGCATGGCAACACCTCCTGGCCGGACGATTCATCTATTTTGAATCATGATAATGGACAAAAGAGCCACTTCACCGGTGTCCGCACCCGGACGTAGGTTCATACCCATACGGCGAACGGCCGACGTGCCGACCCCGGCCCGACGACCATCGCCCACCGCGCCGCCTCGGCCCGCGGCCCCGGCCCCGAGCCGCACCCGCGCCGCACCCATCCTTCGCACCTTCCCGCTCCGCAGGCGATTCCTGCCGTCCTCGCGAGGTCCTCCGCCATGAGTTCCACCACCGCCCGCGGCCCCCTCGACCCCGCCCACGTCCCACGCAACGGCGGCGACCTGGTCGTCGAATCCCTGGTCAACCTGGGCGCGGACCGCGTCTTCGGGGTGCCCGGCCAGCACGCGCTCGGACTGTTCGACGCGCTGCGCCGCTCCGCGCTGGAATACGTCGGATTGCGCGTGGAGAACAACGCGGGCTTCGCCGCGGACGGCTACGCCCGCGCCGCCGGCACCGTGGCCCCGCTGCTGTTGTCCACCGGCCCCGGCGCGCTGACCGCGCTGCCCGCCCTGCAGGAATCGGCTGCCGCCTCGGTGCCGGTCCTGGCCGTCTCCAGCCAGATCCCCTCGGCCGGCCTGGGCCGAAGGCGGCGCGGCTACCTGCACGAACTCCTCGATCAGCAGGCGAGCTTTCGCGACGTGGTCAAGTCCGTGCACCTGGTGGGCGCGGCCTCGCAGATCCCCTCGGCACTGGCCGCGGCCTGGGAGTCCGCGCTGACCCCGCCGTACGGTCCGGTGTGGGTGGAGATCCCACAGGACGTGCTGCTCGCCCCGACCGAGGTGCCCCGGGTGACCGGGCTGCGGGTGCGCCCGAGGGTGCCGTGCGCCCGACCCGAACTGCTCGCCGAGGCGGCGGCGATGCTGGTCGCCGCCGAACGGCCGGTGATCCTGGCCGGCGGCGGCGTGCTCCGGGCCGGCGCGAGCGCGGAACTGTTGCGCCTGGCCCGGCTCCTGGACGCGCCGGTGGCCTGCACGTTCGGCGCCAAGGGCGCCTTCCCGTGGGAGCACCCGCTCTCCCTCCAGTCCTGGTTGGAGGACCGGCACACCACCGAACTCCTGGACGACGCCGACGTGTTGCTCGTGGTCGGCTCCGGACTGGGCGAACTGTCCAGCAACTACCACACGCTCGCCCCACGCGGCCGGATCATCCAGATCGAGGCCGACCCGGGCAAGTTGGAGGCGGCCCACCCCGCCTTCGGCATCCACGCCGACGCCCGGAGCGCGCTGGCGGTGCTCGGCGACTCGGTGTCGCCCCGCTCGCCCGGACCGGGCGCCAAGATCGCCCGCGCCCTGCGCGACCGGGTCGCCGCGCGGATCGCGGAACAGGGCCTGGACCTGGAACAGGGCGTACTCGCGGCGGCGCGGGCCGCGCTTCCCGACGACGCGCCGGCCTTCTTCGACATGACCATCCTGGGCTACTGGGCCTGGTCGGCCTGGGACGCCCGGCGCCCCGGCACGATGCACTCGGCCCAGGGCGCGGGCGGGCTCGGCTACGCCTATCCGGCCGCGCTGGGCGCCGCCGCGGCCGATCCCACCCGCCCGGTGCTGGCGGTCTCCGGCGACGGCGGCGCGATGTACTCGATCGCGGAACTGGCCACCGCCCGCCAGGAGAACCTGAACGTGACGTGGCTGATCGTCGACGACGGCGGCTACGGAATCCTGCGCGAGTACATGACGGACACCTTCGGCGCGGCGACCGGGACCGAACTGGCCCGTCCCGACTTCGTCCGGCTCGCCGAAGCCTTCGGTGTCCCGGCCACCCTCAGCAGCCCCGGCCGACTGGGCCGCGACCTGGCCCGGGCACTGGCCGCACCCGGCCCCCGGGTGGTCGTACTCCCGGCCCTGCTTCGGATGTTCGCCCCCACCCACACCCGAGGGAGCGAGGGCCGATGAGCACGCACCCCGGCATCGGCACCGACCCCACGCACCCGAGACCAGGCCCCGGCCAGGCGAGGAGCACCACCATGAGAACCGAAGAACAACTCCCGGCGGGGGAGCCGGCCGCCCCCGGCCTGAAGGCGAACGCCATCGGCCTGCCCGGCGCCATCATGCAGTCGGTGACCACGATGTCGCCGGCCATCACGGTGGCCTTCACCGTGCCCTTTCTGGCCGGCACCGCCGGCACCGCGAGCCCGCTGGTGGTGCTGCTCGCCGCCGTGGTGTCCTACCTGCTCGGCTACACGCTGGCCCAACTGGCCCGGCACATAACCTCCGCGGGGACGTACCACAGTTTCGTCAGTCGACTGCTGGGCCCGCGTTGGGGATTCCTCGCCGCGTGGGCGTACCTGCTGTTCTATCCGGTCGCCACCGCGATGTTGTGCGGGCTGTTCGGCTCCACCCTGCACCGGGTGCTGCTGAGCGAATACGGCTGGGACGTGCCGTGGTGGGCGCCGATGATGCTGCTCCTGGTGGCCATCGCGGCCCTGGCCTACAAGGGCGTCGAACTGGCCGTGGGCGTGACCGTGGCACTGGGCGTGTTCGAGATCGTGGTGATGGTCGCGCTCTCCGTGTGGGGTCTGTGCCAACCCGGCGACGGCGGTACCAGCCTGTCCTGGCTCACCGGCAGCGGGGCACCCACCGGCAACGGCTTCTTCCTCGGCTTCGTGTTCAGCATCTACACCTACACCGGCTGGGACGCGGCGGCCTCGCTGGGCGAGGAGACCTCCGACCCGCGCCGCAACATCCCCAGGGCGGTGCTGGGTTCGATCGTCATCCTGGGCGTGTTCGTGGTGCTGACCACCTGGGGGCAACTGGCCGGCTGGGGCACGCGCGACATCCAGGGGCTGGTGGACTCCGAGCAGATCCCGGTGTTCGTGCTCGCCCACAAGTACTGGGGCGCGCTGTGGTTCCTGGCCCTGCTGGCCCTGCTCAACTCGATCATCGGCGGCGCCATCGCCTGCATGAACGCCTCGGCCCGGTTCATGTACGGGATGGCCCGATCCGGCGCGCTGCCCGGGCCGCTCGCCCGGCTGAGTCGGCATCAGACGCCGGCCGCGGCGATCGGGGCGCAGACGGTGATCAACGTCGTGGTCGGACTGGCGATGATCGCCACGGTCGGTCTGTACAACGTCTACGCGTTCACCGGGCTGATGTTCACCTTCGCGCTCGCCGTGGTGTACGTGATGGGCAGCGTCGCGGTGTGGCGGATGTATCGCACGATGGCCCGGCACGAGTTCCACCCGGTCAAGCACGCCGTGGTGCCGTTCCTGGGCAGCGCCGCGCTGATCCTGGTGGCCTACGAGTCGCTCGACCCGCTGCCGGAGAGCCCGTTCGTGTGGGCGCTGCCGGTGGTGGTCGTGTGGATGGTCGCCGGCGTGTTCCTGCTGCTGGTGCGCCGGCGCGGGCTCGACGACGAGTCGCCGGCGTCCGTGAACGGGGTGGTGTCCCAATGAACGCCAAGGGCCTGCGGGTCGTGGTCACCGGCGGTTCCGGTCGGGTCGGCCGGTACGTCCTGGCCGAACTCGCCGACGCGCACGACGTGCTCAATGCCGACCTCACCCCGCTCGCGGGCGGCCCGGACGTCGGGTACCGCCGCGTCGACATCCTCGATCCGGCCACCCTGGCCCCGGCGTTCGCGGGCGCGGACGTGGTGGTCCACCTCGCCGGGATCGACTACGACCTGGTCGACGACGCCGGCACCTGTGTGCGGGTGAACACCGTGGGCTGCTGGAACGTGTTGCAGGCCGCCCGCGAACAGTGCGTCGCCCGGGTGGTGGTGTGCTCCAGCATCGCCGCCACCGGGCTGCACGAACTGCACGCCGACCGGCCGCCGACCCGGCTGCCGATCGACGACGACGAGCCGATCCGGCCGGTGGACGCGTACGGCATAAGCAAGGCGCTGGTCGAGGTGATCGCGCGCGGGTTCGCCGATGCGAGCGGACCGGACGTGGTGTGCCTGCGCCCGTGCGCGGTGGTCTTCCCGGAGAACCTGCACACCTTCGTGCACCCGCCGGCGGACGGCCCGCGCACGCTGCACGACTACGTCACCGCCGAGGACCTCGCGCGTGCCTTCCGGGCCGCCGTCGAGACCCCGGCGCCCGGCTTCGGGCCATATCTGGTCGCCGCCGACGACTGCGCGCACCCCGACCCCACGCTCGACTGGTACGCCCGCGACGTGGGCGAGTTGCCCGCCGACGTCGACGCGGAGCGCTTCGCCCGCGATCCGCACGCCGGCGCGGTGCGTACCGACGGCGCGCGTGCGGCGCTGGGCTGGGCGCCGCGCGGGCGCTTCGCCGACCTGATCGCCCGGAACGCCTACACCGTCACCCTCGACCAGCGGAGGACCCCATGACCGACCGGACCCGGCTGCGCGACCTGACCGGACCCGAGATCGCCGAACGGGCGGCGCACGAGGTGTTGTTCCTGCCGCTCGGCTCGATCGAACAACACGGCCCGCACCTGCCGGTGGACACCGACACGCACATCGCGGAGCGATTCGCCGCCGCCACGTGCGCGCGCACCGGCGGGCTGGTCGCACCCGGATTCACCTACGGGTCCCGATCCCGGCCGATCAGCGGCGGCGGTGAACGATTCCCCGGCACGGTCTCGCTCACCGCCGGCACGCACAGCGCGCTCGTCGCCGACCTGGTGGTCAACTACGCCCGGCACGGACACCGGCGGATCGTGCTGGTCAACGGCCACTTCGAGAACACCGCACCGGCCGTCGAGGGGGTCGACCTGGCGCTCGAACGCGGGGCCGAGGCCACGGTGTTGGTGGTGAACTGGTGGGAGGTCGTCGGCGCGGACGCGCTGGATTCGATCTTCGCGGGTGAATTCCCCGGCTGGGAGGCCGAGCACGCCGGTGTCGTCGAGACGTCGCTGATGATGCACCTGGACCCGGCTCGGGTGCGCGCCGACGCGATCAGTCCGCTGACCGTGTCGATCACCCCGCCCCCGTACACGGTGTTGCCGGAGCGGCCGGGCCTGGTCGACCCCTCCGGGGTGTTGCGCACCGCGCACGGCAGCTCGGCCGAGCTGGGCGAGGCGCTGTTCACGAGCACCACGGACGCGCTCGCGGCGGTGGTGGAGGCCGAGTTCGGCCCGCACGCGGGGCGGGGCCGATGAGCACGCCGGGTCGGGAGCGGCAGGGGCCGGCGCCGGTGGCCGTGGTCAGCGGCGCGGCGGCCGGCATCGGACTGGCCTGCGTGCGCGAACTGCGGCGGCAGGGCTGGCTGGTGGCGGGCTGCGACCTCCGGGTCGGCGACGCGGCGGACCTCGACGCGGTGGTCGATGTCGCGGACCCGCTCGCCGTCGCGCGGTTCGTCGACCGGGTCGGCCGCGAACTCGGGCCACCCGTAGGGGTGTTGAGCGCGGCCGGCTATGTCGAGGAGATCCCGCTGGAGGCGATCTCGGGCGCGGCCTTCCGGCGCATGCTCGGGGTCCACCTCGGCGGACTGCACCATCTGACCCGGGCCACCCTCCCGGGAATGGTGCGCGGCGGTGGCGGGGCGATCGTCGCGGTGGCCTCCGAACTGGCCATCGCCGGGGGCGAGGACGCCGCGCACTACGTGACCGCCAAGGGCGCCCTGCTCGGGCTGACCCGGGCACTGGCGGCCGAGCTGGCGCCCGACGGCGTGCGGGTGAACGTGGTGGCCCCCGGTCCCACCGACACCGCGATGTTGGCCGCGGGCACGGTCTGGCGCGACCCGGCCTACCTGGCCACGCTCCCTACCGGGGCGCTGGTGCAACCGGAGGAGATCGCGCTCACCGCGGCCTTCCTGCTGTCCGGCCGCGGTGCGCTCACCGGGCAGGTCGTCTCACCCAACGCGGGAACGGTGATCTGATGCACTCCTCGAACCACGCCGTGCTCGTGGGCCTGCCGGCCGACCTCGACCGGGCCACCGCACAGGTGTTGCGCGCCCGCGGCGCCCGGGTGACCTCGTCGCGGGTCGAACCCGACGGTGTGCTGCGGCCGGCGCCCGACCTCTTCGTGATCGGCTCGACCGCGCCGCGGCCGGCCGCCGCCTTCTCGGACATCGACCCACAGACCTGGTGGGCCGAGGTCGAGGGCCGGTTGTCCGCGCTGTTCGCCCTGGTCCGGGCGGCGGGACGAGAGCTGACCGGCGCGGGCGGGGGACGGATCGTGCTCGTGCTCGACGCGCGCGGTCTGGCCGGTGCGGCCGGGGCCACCGTCGACGCGACGGTGGGCGCGGCGGCGATCGCGCTCACCAAGTCGCTGGCCCGCGAACTGGGGCCGGCCCACATCGCGGTCAACGCCGCCGCCGTCTCGGCCCCACCCGAACCCGGCTTCACCACCCCCACACCCCTCCACATCGCCGAGACCATCGGCTTTCTCGCCAACCCCCATCTGCCCTCCCTGACCGGCCAGATCATCCCCTGCACAGGCGGCACCATCCGCACCCGGCCCTGACCCCCCGTCCTCGAACGCGACACCACCCCGAACGCGCCGGCA
>NZ_JBHZAV010000213.1:0-15440 GCF_042754445.1 Embleya sp. NPDC059213 | reverse complement strand
CACCCCGCCCTTTCCTCGCGCGCCGCACCGGAATCACAATTCCGGAAAACACCACCGCACCGCGCCGGGGTGAAACGCCCTTTATCGGGCAGGGATGCAGGAAGCCGGGGCAGCCGTGAAATCCGCAGGGAATCATCTGCACCTCCACACGGCCGCCCCGGCGCCCCGGCCGGACTTCCGCGCGCAGCCCGTCGCCTCGCAACAGCCGCCCGAGCGGGCACGGCCATCGGACTTTCCGAACAGGACGGGCGTGCGGTGTGATTCGACTTCCGGCCTCGGATAACATCGCTGTCCGAGGCCGGAAACGACTCCGGGCGATCATCGTTTCGGTCCCGAAGGGAACTCCGATGCCCACCTCGCGTCACGAGGACCTGCGCGCGGCGATCACGTGCGCCCGCGACGCGTTGGCCGCGCATCCCGACGCCGCGACGTCCCCGGCCCTGGCCGCCCTGATCTCGGCCGCCGAACCCTTCGCCAACTTCTCCCCCGCGGTGCCGCCCCCGGCCAAACGCTCGTAATCGCGACGACCGAGCCCGGCGGCGGCGGACGGTGCGGCGGTCCCACAAGGGCTTCTACGGGATCTGCGGTGGCTGAACGGACTGTTCGTGCCGGAAGACGTCGTGCGGGTCCCAACACTGCTTCACCCGCTGGAGTCGCCGGTATCCGTCCTTGTAGTAGAGCTGGTGCCAGGGCTCGCCCGACGTGTTGAAGTCCGGGTCCGAGATGTCGACGTCCGGGTAGTTGATGTAGCAGCCGTCCGTGTTCGCCGTCAGGGTCGCGGGCAGCGCCGGGTCGGGTACCACCGGCACTCCCCCGGTGTCCCGGTAGACCGCCTGATAGAAGTCCCGGATCCAGCGCAGATGCGGCCCGGCGATCTCCGGATCCAACTCCGCGTCCTGGTAGTCGAATACGCCATCCTTGTTGGCATCGGTGCCCCAGGTCCAATACACCTGGTACTGGAGCTTGAGGATCGAGGAGCGTTGTGGCACCGCCGTCGCCGCAGCGGCCACGTCGTTGATCGCCCCGCCGTAGGAGTCGACCTGCACCAGGGCGTCGGGGTTGTCGTAGTCGGGGTCCGTGAGGTGGAACAGGATCGCGTCGATCTGATCCTCGGTGAACCCCCTCGTCATGTACGCCGACTTGTACTTGCCGCAACGATTGGGGCCGGAGTCGTTCAGGCTCTGGGTGGCGGTCAGCCAGGGAAGCCGCGTCGGGATGAACAGGGCGCTCTGGGCCGGGTGTTCGCCGATCTGGAGGTCGAGTGGGGTTTCCTCCACAAGGTAGCCGTCGGGTGTCTCGAACCCCTCGGTGATCCAGTCCAGGAACGCCTGGAGCCGCTCCGCGGAGTCGTCCCGCGTGCCGTCGAGCTGAATCGTCAAACCGACCTTGCCGCTGCTCATGTGCGTGAGCTTCAGCAGCGTGAACATGTCGCGGTAGGTGTATTCACCGAAGGAATCCGGAAGTCTGCCGGCGGCCTCGTACTCGAAGAACTGCCCGTAACGCCGGACCAGCGACTTGAAGAGTTCGGGGTGCTCGACGAGGTCCGACCACTTCCACGCGAGGGACCGCAGCAGCACACGCGCGGGTGGTTGCGGCAGGCCGCGGAACCAATACCTGGTGATCACCCCGAAGTTGCCCCCGCCGCCACCGGTGTGCGCCCACCACAGGTCGCGCAGCGCCTCGTCCGGCGAATCCTTGCGCGCCACCGTCTTCTCGGGTGTCCTGCCGTCCGCAACGGTGACCACCTCCACCGCGTACAGATAGTCCACCGTCAGGCCGAACATCCGGGAGAGCAGCCCGTATCCGCCGCCGGACACGTGGCCTCCGAGGCCGACCGAATAGCAGGAGCCCCCGGGCAGCGCCAGCCCCGTCGCCCGGTAGAGCTGGGTGGTGCTGTGCCAGTTCGTCGCCCCCGCCTCGATGCAGTAGGCGTCCTCGTCGGGGTCGAAATAGACGCGGTTCATTTGGCCGACGTCGATGATGACGCCGACGTCCGGGGAGGAGACGAAGTTTTCGTAGCAGTGACCACCGGAACGCACGGTGATCCGGCCGGGCGCACCGGGCGGATCGGCGAGGTACCCGGTGAGCGCCGCCACCACGTCGTCCGCCGTCGTGGCCACCACCACGTAGTCCGGACTGGCGATCCAGCGCTGGTTGAACCCGCGGCGCAGCGCGTCGTACCGCGGGTCGCCGGAACCCACCTCGATGTCGTGTGTCGACATGACAAACCCCCAAAGCTCACCCGTCTGGCAACCGCTCAGTCGAAGTTACGACGAATCCACGTCGGGCTACTCCGCCGTTCGGGTGAGCATGGTGCCGTGCACGTGCGGCCGTACCGATGCGACGAGTTCGATCGACGGCGTCGCACCGGCTCGGGAACTCACCGGAGCGTCACCGCGGTCGTCAGGTAGCCCTCACCCGGTCCCGGTGGTCGCGTCCACGAGGCGGTGGTGAGGGTGTGCAGGCGTCCGCGGGTGAGGGCGAAGCGCGGCAGTGCGACGCCGAACTCGGCGGTGACCGCCGCGAGTGCTCGACGGTGACCCGACGCTGAGAAGAGTTCGCCGGCGCGGGGCGGGAACAACCGGTCCGGATCCAGCACCGGCGGTATGTCGCCGCTGCGTCGTACGGTCGCGCCCTGGACCGTGAACGCATGGCGCTCGGCTCCGCCCTCGGCGACCGACAGGTGGAACAGCCCTCCCGGCGAGCCCGGGCGGTCGGGAGCACACCACACCACGACGGCCCGGCCCGCCTGCGAGGCGGCACCGACCGGGCTGACGAATCGACCCTCGTGGAACGGCTGGGGCCGGGCGTCGAACGCGAAGGCCCAGTCGGGTCCGGCTCGCCCGATCGCGACCAGGGCCTTGTCGTCGTACGAGGACGAAGTACCGGTCCACGCCGCCCGTTCCGCCTCCCATCGGGTCCTCGGCGGGGACGGTTCGGCCTGCTCGTCCGCGCCGATGAGCGAAGCGAGTTCGGCCGGTTCGGCCCCCTGGACCAGGATGAATCGGTATGCCTGGCAGGTCCCGTTGTGGTCCGGCTCGGCGAGCCATGTCAGGTCGTCGGGGTCGAGTACGGACTCGTCCTCGGGCCCCGGCTCGGCTCCGCGTGCGGCGGCACCGCCCCGTTGCCCGCCGCGCGGGACGGCCAGCAGCAGGCGACCACGTTCCGGGGTGATCAGCGGCCCCAGGACCGGGTCCGCGAACAGCCCCACCGGGGCGATGTGGTCCGGTCCCAGGGATTCCCACAGACCGAATCCCGCCCGCAGCATGCGCCATGCCCGGTCGGTGGCTCCCCAGCGGGCCTGCTCCCACGCGGCGTCGACGACTCGGCCGAACGCACCCGGCGCCGTATAGCGGAACGTCGACTCACGGACCTGCCGCAACACTTCATCCGCCGCCGCCATCGCCTCGTCCGAGGTCCATCCCACCCGGGTGAACCCGAGGGAGTCACCGTGCCCGTTGCGCACCCGCGTATCCGCCAGCGCGGGCCGGAACTCCGAGGCGTACACGGGGTCGAACGCGATGATGCCGAACTCGACGAGATAGGTGTACCCCTGGAAGCGGCGCAGTTGGTCCCCCAGCACGCGCGCGCCGGGACGGCCGTATTCCCCGATCCGCGCGAACTCCCCCTCGGCCCGCTCCCAATCCCCGGCCAGGGCCCATTCCCGCGCACGTTCCAGGTCGGCGTCCAGCTCTCGCGTGGTCGCGTTGACGAACGCCCGCTCGTCGTGCCGACCCGCGCTCAGGCAGTGGAACTCGCGGTACATCGCGAGCATGAACTCCCGGAACGACGCGTACCGTTGCGGTATCTCCCCGCCCCAGGCCCGATAGCAGTAGAGAGCCCACTCGCCATGCTCGTCGACATCGCCCGGGTCGAGCAGCACGTACGTGGCGTCCGATTCCACGTCCAGTTGCAGCGCACGCGTCCACATCCCCGCCATCGACACCATCTCCGGTGTGGGGTACTCCCTCGCCTCCTCCGCGTACAACTCGGCGAACCCGACGTCGTCCACGAACCATCGGGCCCCCTCGGTGCCACCGAGTAAGGACACGAAGCCCCCCGCGTTCCGCCGGCCGTCGGTGACCGCGAGGAACTCCCGGTACGACGGCGGCATTCGCATCCCCAGCCGCTCCTCCATGGCCTGGATCCGCGCCGGTGACGCGGGTTCGAACCCGAGTCGACGCGTGCGACGCGCCGCTTCCTCACCCGCGCCGAGAACGTCCTCCGGACGGCAGGTGTCCGCCCACTCCTCGCTCCAACGCTCCAGAAAACAACGCCAGTCGAACGCGGTATCGGTCATGACGCCATCCTCACGGCCGGCACCGACACGAACCCGGACCCGAACGTGCGTCCGCCGCCTGCGCCGGGAGACCCGGGGTGCGCAGACGGCGGATGGTTCGCGGGGTGGACGCGGGTGGCTACCGGGTCACCATCGTGAACACCGGGTAGACCTTCGGCTGCACGTCCGCAAGGCCGAGGCCGCGCAGGATCGGGATGATGATCTCGCCGAACCGTTCGAAGGCTTCCTCGGATTCCCACACGTCGGCGACGAACCAGCCCTCGGGCGTGGCGGCGGCGGTGTGCGAGAGCAGCCCCGGCACCGGCCAGTCGGAGGGGGATTTCACGGCGCCGCGACCGCCGGTCACCTGGTCTGCGCTCGACTCGTACATGGCCTGGGTCATGCCGGGCATTTCGAGAATCACGAGGATCGCCATATCGGCCTCCGATGCGGGGTGGTTTGCCGTGTCGGCCCAGTCGACCAGTGCCGTCACCCCTCGCGCACGCCGGACTACGCCGAATGGACCGCGCCGAGCATCGGCCGGTGCCGGGCGGTCTGCGGTCCGGCGGGGCGTCCGACGCGCGCCCTCATCGATCCGTCGGCGACTCGCCGGACGCCGACGGGCCGCTCGCGTGCTCCAGGAAGCGCAGCAGTTCCACCGGGAAGGGCAGCACGACCGTCGAGTTCTTCTCGGCCGCGACCTCGACGATGGTCTGCAACAGCCGCAGTTGCAGCGCCGCGGGGCTGCGCGCCATCACATCCGCCGCGGAGGCGAGCTTGCGCGACGCCTGGAACTCGCCGTCGGCGGTGATGATCCGCGATCGCCGTTCGCGCTCGGCCTCGGCCTGCCTGGACATCGACCGTTTCATCGACTCCGGCAGCGCCACGTCCTTGATCTCCACTCGGTCGATCTCCACGCCCCAGCCCACCGCGGGCGAGTCGATCATCAGCGCCAGGCCCTGGTTGAGCGCCTCCCGGTTCGACAGCAGGTCGTCCAGGTCGCTCTTGCCGATGATCGACCGCAACGACGTCTGGGCGACCTGGGACACCGCGAACTCGTAGTCCTGCACCTCGATCGTCGCCTTGACCGGGTCGTTCACCCGGAAATACACGACGGCGTCGACGCGGACGGTGACGTTGTCCCGGGTGATGCCGTCCTGGGCGGGGACCGGCATCGTCACGATCTGCGTGTTGACCTTGCGCAGGCGGTCCACGATCGGCACGATCCGGGTCAGACCGGCCTCTCGGATCGGTTCCTGCACCCGGCCCAGGCGGAACACCACACCGCGCTCGTACTGACGGACCACCCGCAGTCCGACCCCGGCGAGCAGTGCGACCACGGCGGCGACGCCGCCGACGACGAGCAGAACGACGAGCAGCAGGGTCATGACCCACTCCGGTGCCGAGTGACTGCCCCGAGCAGGTGGGCGTCCCCGAGCGCCCCCACATTGCAACTGTAGCTCCGACCGGCCTCGATCGAGGGCGGTCGGAGCCGGTCGGGAGCCGGGACGGCACGGGGCACGAACGGCAGCCGCCTGCTCGCGTCTCAGCCCCCGACCCGCGGCGCGGGCGAGGCCGCCGGTGCGCACAGCAGGCCCACTGCGGCCTGCCGCAGATCTGCGGTCAACTCGTCGAACGGCAACGGGAGTTCGCTTGCCTCGTCGAGTCGCCCCTCCACGTCGGCGAGGGTGGCGGTGATCAACAGTTGCATCAGGCGCAGTCGGCCGGCCCGGGTGCCGGCGGGCAGCGCCGGCTCGCCGGCCGCGAGGGCGGCGTCGATGCGCGCGGTGACCTCGCGGATGCCGCCGACGACGTCCTCGCCCAGCGGCGGGGAGAACGGTGCGCCTTCGAGGGTGTAGCGGTGCACGAAGCGCGCGTAGTGGCCGGCGCGGTCGCCGTCGCGCATGGCCTCGGCCAGGGGGCGCAGATAGGCGTCCACCAGTGCGCCGAGGTCGCCGACGCCCTCGGCGTCCAGGGTCGCGAGCAGCTCCAGGCGGCGTGCGTTGAGCGGCGCCAGGCGGTCCTCGTACAGGGCTCTGACCAGCACGTCGCGGGTGCCGAAGTGGTACTGCACGGCCGAGTTGTTGCGCTGGCCGGCCGCAGCGCCGATCTCGCGGAGCGACACCTGTGCGGTGTCGCGCTCGGCGAACAGGCGTTCGGCCGCGTCCAGGATGCGCGCTCGGGTTCGGGTCTTGACATCCATGCGAGCAGTGTAAGACATTCCATCTCACTCGATTAAGTCACGTTGTCTCAATTCTCGTGAGGTCCGCCGTGTTCGACATCCGTCCGCTCACCCCCACCATCGGCGCCGAGGTCCTCGACCTCGACCTGAACCGGGACGACCTCGACGCGTCGGTGTTCGCCGCGCTCACCGAAGCGTTGCACGAACGCCAGGTGCTCTTCTTCCGCGACCAGCGCATCACCGCGCATCGCCAGCGCGAGGTGGCGGCCCGCTTCGGAACGTTGCAACACTTCCCGTTCGGCGAGCCCGCCGCTCCCGACCTGCCGGAGGTGATGGTGCTGGCCACCGGCGGAGACGGGCCCAAGGTCTCCAACGCGGACATCTGGCACAGCGACGCGACCTTCATGGCCCGTCCGCCGCTGGGCACGATGTTGCGCGCGGTGTCCCTGCCGGCCCTGGGGGGCGACACCGTGTGGGCCGACATGGAAAGCGCGTACAGCGGCCTGTCCGCACCCGTCCGCGCGCTGCTCGACGGGCTCACCGCGGAGCACGACTTCGCCAAGTCGCGATCGCACCGCGGCGGCGACCGCGCGGCGCTGCCGCCGGTGGTGCACCCGGTCGTGCGCACCCACCCGGTCACCGGTCGGCGCTGCCTCTACGTCAACCGGATCTTCACCACCCGCATCGTCGAGCTCGACGAACGGGAGAACGAGCTGTTGCTGCCGTTCCTGTTCGACCGGACCGCCCGCCCGGAATTCCAGGTGCGGCTGACCTGGCGCCCCGGGGACATCGCCCTGTGGGACAACCGCAGCACCCAGCACTACGCCGCCTACGACTATCAGGGCCCACGCGTCATGCACCGCATCGTCATCGAGGGCGACGAACCACGCTGATATCCGGAAGGACGACCGGTCGGCCCGCCCCGTCGACACCGTGCGCGGTCGGCGGGGCGGGTCACCGCGGGGCGCCGCCCCGGTCAGGCTCGGCCGACGGCCATGTCCATCAGGCGGGACAGCACCGCGTCGCCGGACGCGGCGACGCCGTCGTGTTCCCACTCGTTGGTGACCCAGGTCCGGACCGCGCCGACTTCGCGGGCGGTTCGCAGGGACAGGGGCGCGTCGACGTACATGTCGTCGTGGTAGACGGCCGCGGTCACCGGGACCCGGTTCGCGGCCAACCGCTCCCGGTCGTACAGCCGAGGCCAGTCGGTGCGCTCGGCGAGGATGCGGGCCGCGTCGGCGAACGGCCGCAGTCCGGCGATCTCCTCGAACATCCAGGGGTGCATCGTCTCGCCGGTGAGCAGCAGCGGATCCGCGTCCTCGGCGAACTCGGGGAGGGTGGCCATGGCGCGTTCGGCGGCCCAGTCGGTGGCGCCCTCGCCCTGGGCGTAGATGGATTCGTGCAGGACCGCGAACAGCGGATTGTCCACGAAGCCGGTCAGGTTCATCACCTGGGCCAGGAAGGTGGGCGACAACTCGCCGGACCGCGCGTCGAGCGCCTCGTCGAGCAGCCAGTGCACCCGCTCGAAGCCGTCCCCCATGCCGAACACCAGACCGAGCGTGCGCAATCGACGCACCGTCAGCAGGTCCCCGTCGGGCAGCCGCACCCCGCCGCCGGCGACCGTGTCGGCGATCCGGCGCAGCCGGGCGACGTCGTCCGGATAACGATCTCGGTATTCGGCGTTCTTGTCCCGGATCCGCGGGTAGGTCCGCGCGTACACCTCGTCCGCGTCGGTGGACAGGCCGGGCAGGCCGCCGGTGATGTAGCACCGCCGCAACCCCTGCGGGGCCCGGGACAGATAGCTGAGCGTGATGAAGCCGCCGTAGCTCTGGCCGAGCGTCTCCCACGGCTCGTCGCCGCACAGGTTCCGCCGGATCGCCTCGGCGTCCGCGACGATCGCGTCGGCCCGGAAGTGCGCCAGGTGGTCCGCCAGTTCCTCGGCCGACCCGAATCGTTCGGCGGCGCGGGTGGTCATCGGCGTGCTGCGCCCGGTGCCCCGCTGGTCCAGCAGCAGCACCCGGTGGGTCTTGGTCGCGTGCCGCAGCCAGCCGGGCGTACTCCCGGTCGGCCGTGGGGACTTGCTCCCCGGGCCGCCCTGGAGGTAGAGCAGCCAGGGCAACCGCTCGTGGGCCCGGGCCGGGTCGGCGACCTCCCGGGCGAAGACGTCGATGCGCGGGCCGCCCGGGTCGTGGTGGTCCAGGGGGAGGTCGAAGACGTGGTCGACGACCGCGTATCGGTAGCTCATGAAGGGCCTTCCTGGGATCGCCGGTGCTGTCGGCGAAGCGGGTCGGTGCGGAATCGGGGCATGCCGAGGGGCCGCGTCGTCCGGGCTCGGCGGTCGGTCCCCCGTCGTGGGTTCGGGAGGGGAACCGGGGCCGGGAGTGGAACCGGGGCCGGGAGCGGCGCGCGGTGCCGTGCCGTGCGGGCGGGGCCGCCGCCGGGGCCGGGGATCGGTGCGCGTTCCCGGCCGCGGCGACGCGGTCTCACTCCGGCGCGGACTCGCGCGCCGGGTCGCTCTCGCCCGTCGGGTCGGACCACAACGAGCGGATGTGGCCGAGGTGTTCGTCCATCGCCCGACGCACCCCCGCCCCGTCGCCGGCGAGCAACAGGTCGAGGATCTCCTCGTGTTCGCGCGCCGAGGCCACCAACGCACCGCGTTCGGCGAGTCGGGTGAGTCCGTACAGCCGCGAGCGCTTGCGCAGGTCGCCGACCACCTCGACCAGGCGCTGGTTGCCGCCCAGTTCGAGGAGTCCGAGGTGGAACTGCCGGTCGGACTCCAGGTAGCCGATCAGGTCGCGCCGTTCGGCGGCGGCCACGATCGCCGCGGCCACCGGGCGCAGCGCCTGGAGCGCGGCGGGGTCGGCGGTCTCGGCCAGGCGCACGATGACGGGGATCTCGATCATCGATCGAATCTCGGTGTATTCGTCGAGGTCCCGGGCGGACAGCGCGGTCACCCGGAAGCCCTTGTTGCGAACAACCTCGACCAGCCCTTCCTTGACCAGATCCAGCATTGCCTCGCGTACGGGGGTGGCCGAAACGCGGAACTGGGCGGCCAGGCTGGGCGCGGAGTAGATGACGTCGGGACGCAGTTCGCCGGCGATGAGGGCGGCTCGCAGCGCGTGCGTCACCTGATCGCGCAGACTGCGGCGCTCCTGCACGAACGGCAGGTCCAGCGGCCGCTCCGACAGGTTCGTCGCGGCGGCGGTCTCGCCGGTCCGACCGGTCGGCACTTCGGCGTGCGCTCTCATCGGGTGCATCCTCCCTCGGGGCCGGCATGACCTCGAATAGCCATACAATGTGCAATGTTACAGTCTATCGGTCACCGCGCCCCATCCCTCCCGTCGTTTCCGACTCTCCGGTGCCTCGGTGCCTCGGTGCCTCGGTGCCTCGGTGCCTCGGTGCCTCGACGATCTCACGCGCCGCCGGTCGGATTCGCCGGCAACAGGCTCACCGTGCACGTGGCGGTGTAGAAGTCCGCCGCGGCGCGGCCCTGTTCGCGCGGCCCGTGACTGGATGCCTTGGTACCGCCGAAGGGCAGGTGGAAGTCGACGCCGGTGGTGGGCGCGTTGACCTTCACCAGGCCGGTGTCGATCCGGTCCACGACCGCGAGCGCGGCGTCCAGGTCGCGGGTGTGCACCGAGGTCACCAGGCCGTGCGGGACATCGCGGGCCAGCGCGATGGCGTGCGTCAGGTCGTCCGCGCGTTGCAGCACCGCGACGGGCCCGAACACCTCCTCGCGCAGGGTGGCGTGCCCGGCCGGCACCTGTTCCAGGATGGTCGGCGTGGCGTACCACCCCGCGCCGTCGAACGCCCCGCCCGTGGTCAGCACCCGGCCGCCGGCCGCCGTCGCGGAGTCGAGCGCGGCCCGCACCCGGGCCCGGGCCGCCTCGCCGACCACCGGCCCGCACACGGTCGCGGGATCGGCCGGGTCGCCCACCGGCATCGCCCGGGCGGCGGCGTCCAGCGCCTCGCGCAGCGGGTCGGCGTCGCCCACCACGACGATCCGCCGCGTCGCGGTGCACTTCTGACCGGCATAGCCGAACGCGGCGCCGATCAACTGGGCCGCGGTGGCGCGCACGTCGGCGTCCGGCAGGACCAACGCGGCGTTGCAGCCGCCCATCTCGGCCTGGACCGGGATGCCCCGAGCGGTGCCGGCGCGGACCACGTCCAGGCCCACCGCGGTGGAGCCGGTGAACGAGACCACGTCGCTCGCCTCGACCACGGCCGCGCCGGTGGCGGCCTCTCCCGGCAGCACGGTGAACAGGTCGACGGGCAGGACCGCGTCGAGGAGTTCGGCCAGCCGCTGCGCGCAGCCGAGCGCCTGCGGCGCGGGCTTGAGCAGGACCGCGTTGCCCGTGGCCAACGCGGGCGCGGCCTTCCACAGCGGAATGGCCAGCGGGAAGTTCCACGGGGTGATCAGCCCGGCCACGCCGTGCGGACGACGGCGGGTCAGCAGCAGGCCGGGGCCCGCGGCGGGCTCGTGCACCGAGCCGATCGGGTCGTACACCTGCTGCGCGTTGTAGCGCAGGATGGCGACCGCGCGGGCGACCTCGCCGCGTGCCTCGGTGATCGGTTTCCCGACCTCGCGCACGATCAGGTCGACGAAGGTGCCGGCGTCGGCGGCGAGCCGGTCGGCCGCGGCGCCGAGCGCGGCGCAGCGGGTCGAGGCCCCGGCCGCCACCCACTCCCGCTGGGCGGTGCGGGCCCGTTCGGCGGCGCGGTGCACGTCGGCGGGCGACACCGCCGGAGCCTCGGCGACGAGTTCGGCGGGGGCGGCGGGGTTGTGGCTGCGCACCAGGGGTGCGGTGGACGTGGTGGTCACGAAAGCAAGCCCTTCGGGAGGGAACACGGGTGGGGCGTATGCACGTCGGCGGCGCGTCGGGCCGCCGGTCGGGTCCCGGTCAGCTCAGCCCGGCCGCCACGGCGCGTTCGGTCGCCAGCCGGATGCTCTGCTGCATCTCGGCGTTCAGCGGCCGGCGCGGCGGTCGGCAGGGGCCGCCGGACTTGCCGACCACGTCCATCGACAGCTTGATCGCCTGGACGAACTCGCTGCGGGTGTCCCAGCGCAGCAGCGGCTGCAGGATGTCGTACAGCTCCCGCGCCCGGGTCAGGTCGCCGGCGACGGCGGTGCGGTAGAGCTCGACGCAGGCGTTCGGCAGGACGTTGAGGAAGCCGCCGATCCAGCCCTTGGCGCCGGCCACGGCCAGCTCCAGGAGCACATCGTCGGCGCCAGCCAACAGGTCGAGTTCGGGGGCGAGTTCGGCGATCCGATAGGCGCGTCGGGTGTCGCCGCTGAACTCCTTGACGCCGACGACGAGGCCGTCCGCGTGCAGCTTGGCCAGCAGTTCGGGGGTCAGGTCCACCCGGGTGTCGAACGGGTTGTTGTAGGCGACGATCGGCAGGCCGACCGAGGCCACGTCCGCGTAGTGCGCGTGCACCTCGGCGTCGTCGGCGCGGTAGCCGTTCGGCGGCAGCAACATGACCGCCCCGGCGCCGGCCTCGGCGGCCTGCTCGGTCCACCGGCGGGCCTCGGCCGAGCCGTAGGCGGCGACACCGGGCATCACCCGGTCGCCGCCCACCGCCTCGACCGCGACGCGGACCACGCGGGCCCGTTCCTCGGCGGTCAGGACCTGGTATTCGCCCAGGGAGCCGTTGGGCACCACGCCGTCGCAGCCGGCCTCGACGAGACCGCGCACATGCTCGGCGAAGCCGTCGTAGTCGATGCTCAGGTCCGCGTGCAGCGGCAGCGGGGTGGCGACCATCAGGCCGCGCCAGGGACGAGCGGTGCGGTCGGTGGCGATGGCTTCGGACATGGGGGCTCCTTGGATTTCGGCGTCGCCGTCGAGGGCGCACCGGCTGGGATCAGTACAATGTCACATTGCTCCTGCGTTGCGCCAGACCCGAGGCGAATCACCGTAGGCGGTGGACCCGGAAGCAAAACCGCAGGTGAACAGTAAAGGAATTGCAAATACAATGTCGCACCTTAAATGTGACACCGCTCAAAGCTTGAACATTGACCCGCAGGTGGGCAGAGTTCCCCACCATTACCCACCCCGCCGCCTCCCGAGAGGCCCGCCGTCATGACCACGCTCGCGCCCCCCACGGATCCGCCGGTGGCCGCGGATCCACCCGCCGCCGACACCGCCCCCATGGGGCTGCGCCCCTCGCAACTCGCCTGGCGTCGCTTCCGCCGCGACCGCACCGGGATCGTCGCCGCGTGCGTCGTCGCCGTGTTCGTCGTCGCGGGCCTGGGCGCACCGCTGTTCGCCAAGTGGTACGGGCACGACCCCTACACCACGTACGGCCAGAACCGACCCGGACTGCTCAACGAGTTCGGCTTTCCCGTCGCGCCCAACGGCGGCATGTCCGGCGAGTTCTGGCTCGGCCTCGAACCCGGCCTCGGCCGGGACGTGCTGACCCAACTGCTCTACGGCATCCGCACTTCGCTGCTCATCTCGCTGGCCGTGGTCGCCATCGTCACCGTGCTCGGCGTACTGGTCGGGGTGACCGCCGGCTACCTCGGCGGCAGCGCCGACTACATCGTGGGCCGATTCATCGATGTGATGCTCAGCTTCCCCTCGACGCTCTTCTTCATCGCCTTCACCCCGGTGGTGACCTCGCTGCTGACCAACCCGGGCGAGCAGATGTCCCCGCTGTTGCGCGGGGCGGTCATCGTCGCGGTGCTCTCCGCGTTCGGCTGGGCCTCGGTGGCCCGCCTGTTGCGCGGGCAGGTGCTCTCGCTGCGCAGCCGCGAATACGTCGAGGCGGCCCGCGTGATCGGCGCCTCGCCGGGCCGGGTGGTGCTGCGCGAACTGCTGCCCAACCTGGTCACCCCGATCCTGGTCAGCGCCTCGATGGCGGTACCGACCTACGTGACCACCGAGGCGGCCCTGTCCTACCTGGGTGTGGGCATGGTCGAGCCCACCCCCGACTGGGGGCGGATGTTGCTCAAGGGCGCCGAGGTCTACCGGACCGACATCACCTACATGTTCGTCCCCGGCCTCTCGATGCTCGTCTTCGTGGTCGCCTTCAACCTCTTCGGCGACTCGGTCCGCGACGCGCTCGACCCCAAGAGCGACCGCTGAGCCGCCACGCCCCTCGCCACACCGCACTCGCACGGCAACCCTCGGAAGGAACCATGAACGCTCGCCGCAGATGCACCCGCCCCACCCGAGTCGCGCTGGCCGCGCTCGCCCTCACCCTCGGCGCGACCGCCTGTTCCGGCGGTGGCGGCGGCTCCGCCGACAAGGGGCCCACCAAGGGCGCCCCCAAGGCCCAGGTCCGCGCCGTGCAGATCGGCGCCGCCGCCGAGTCGAAGGGTCCGGCCAAGGAACTGCCCGGGGCCAAGCCCGGTGGCACCGCCACCGTCCTGGAGCGCGCCGACTTCAACCACCTGGACCCGGCGCGCGTCTACGTCTCCCACGAGCAGACGGCCGAGCTGCTGATCTCCCGCCAGCTCACCACGTACAAGCAGGAGGGCGACCAGACCACCCTGGTCGGCGACCTGGCCACCGACACCGGGACCAGCCCCGACGGCGGCAAGACCTGGACCTTCACCCTCAAGGAGGGGCTCAAGTACGAGGACGGGTCGCCGATCACCGCGCAGGACGTCAAGTACGGCGTCGAACGCTCGTTCGCCAAGGAGATCACCGGCGGCCCGACCTGGATCCAGGAGTGGCTGGTCGGCAACACCGACTTCCGGTCGGTGTACGACGGCCCCTACGGCGGCCGTGAACTGGACGCGATCAAGACCCCCGACGCGCGCACCATCACCTTCGTACTGCCCGCGCCGCGCGGCGACTTCCCGTTCGCGGTGGCGATGCACACCAGCAGCCCGGTGCCCCGCGCCAAGGACACCAAACTGGAGTTCGACAAGCACCCGTTCTCCAGCGGTCCGTACAAGATCTCCGCCCGCGAGATCGACAAGTCCATGACGATGGTCCGCAACGAGCACTGGGACCCGAACACCGACGCGGTCCGGCACGCCTACCCCGACCAGTGGAAGTTCGAGTTCGGCGCGTCCAACCAGCAGATCAACGAGCGGCTGATCGCGGCCAACGGCGGTGACCGCACGGCGATGACCTTCCGCGTCGCGGTCGGCCGCGAGGTCGCCCAACAGGTGCTCACCACCCCGGACCTGAAGGCCCGCACCGCGGACGCGGCCACCCCGTACACCGAGTACTTCGAGATCAACAACCGGCGCCAGACCAACCCGAAGATACGTCAGGCGCTGATCGCGGCGTTCCCCAAGGAGCAGGTGCGACAGATCCTGGGCGGCCCGGCGTACGGCGAGTTCGCCACCACGCTGATGGGCCCGACGGTGCTCGGCTTCGAGCCGTTCGACCTGGCCGGCGTGCCGAACACCGGTGACGTGAACAAGGCCAAGCAGTTGCTCGCCGAGTCCGGCACACCCAACCCCACCATCACCTACGCCTACAGCCAGACCCCGCTGTGGGAGCAGGTCTCGGTGACCATCGTGCAGGCCCTCCAGCAGGCCGGCTTCAAGGTGGTCCCGCAGCCGATCAACGACAAGAGCTACTACACCGAGATCGGCCGCGTGGACAACAAGTACGACCTGTACTGGTCCGGTTGGGGCGCCGACTGGCCGAGCGCCGCGACCGTGCTGCCGGCCAAGTTCGACGGCCGCAAGATCATCGACGACGGCACCGTCTACAGCCTCTACAACAACCCGGCGATGAGCACCGAGATGGACCGCATCACCGCGATGTCGGACGTCGTCGCCGCCGGCAGGGAGTGGTCCGCGCTGGAGAAGAAGATCATGGCCGACGCCCCGGTGGTGCCGTTCGTCTACCGGCGCCAACTGACCCTGTACGGCCCCGGTCTGGGCGGCGTCCGGGTCGGCTTCATCGGCTCGACCTATCCGATCGACGTCTGGGTCAAGTAGCCCCGGGCGGGGCGGCCCCGGCTGCGGCCGCCGGCGCGGGCGGGAAGGTCTCCCCATGCCGCCCCCGGCGCCCC
>NZ_JBHZAV010000212.1:0-15504 GCF_042754445.1 Embleya sp. NPDC059213 | reverse complement strand
GGGACGGCCCGCTGCCGCCGCCCTCGTGGGTGCCCGGCGTTACTCGGCGGGGGTGGTGTCGGGGCCCTGGGTGCGGATGCGTTCGACGGTTTCCAGGGACTCGCGCAGGTCGGTGAGCCAGGTGTCGGTGTTGCGTTGCACGAGGCGTACGCACCAGGCCAGCGCGTCGCTGCGGCTGCGGGCGACGCCGCCGGCGACCAGGGTGTCCAGGACCTGACGTTCGGGCTGGCGCAACCGGGTCATCACCGGCACGGAGACCGTGGTGTACAGGGCCCGGGTGCCGCCGCATTCCACGCCCCAGGAGACCTTGCGGCCGAAGCGACGCTCGGCCTCGCGGGCCACGGCCATCCGGTCCTCGCGGGTACGTTCGCGGAATTCGGCGATCCGGCCGTCGCGCGCCGCGTCGCGTTCGTCGGTGGAGACGTCGTCGGCGAGATCCGGCTCGGGGATGCGGCCGATCACGGTGATCTCCTCGCGATCGACGATCACGTCGACGAGCGCGGTGAACAGTGCCTCGGGGAGGCGTCCGGTGAACCAGCCTCGGACTGCTTCCTGCTTCGTTGTAATCATGTAATTCAACTTACGCCGATGTGGCTCGAAGGCAAGGAGGTCCGCCCGCAGCGGAATCCGGCGCGACGAGCCGGGCGCCGACCCGTGGCCGAGGGGTGTGGGTGGCGCCGGGTAGCTTGGGGCGCATGACGATCGAGGGTGTTGCCGCGCGGATGTCGGCGGGGAGTCTGACCGCGCTCGCCGGGCTGCATGTGGCGTGGGGGCTGGGGTCGTCGTGGCCGCTGCCCGATCGGGAGTCGTTGTCGGACGCGGTGGTCGGACGGGGGAGCGTGCCCGGGCCGGCGGCGTGCTTCGCCGTCGCGGGGGCGCTGGGCGCGGCGGCGCTGTTGGTCGCGGGCCGACCGAGGAGTCGGCCGGCGGTGGCTCGGCTCGGGGCGTTCGGGGTGGCCGGCGTACTGGGTCTGCGTGGGGTGCTCGGCCTGGCCGGGCGCACCGATCTCGCGTCGCCGGGATCGTCCTCGGTGCGCTTTCGCCGATTGGACCGGGTGGCCTACTCACCGCTGTGCCTCGCGCTCGCGGCCGGTTCGGCGGTTGCGGCCGGCGGGAGCGGGCGATGAATCGGCTCGGGCTGGTGGCGGTGGTGGTGCGGGACTACGACGAGGCCATCGCGTTCTACACCGGAGCCCTCGGGTTCGACCTGCGCGAGGACACCCCGATGGAGGACGGCAAGCGGTGGGTCGTGGTCGCGCCGCCGGGCACGGGGCCGAACGAGGCGGCGGTGCTGCTGGCCCGGGCCGTGGACGAGGAGCAGCGCTCCCGGGTGGGGGATCAGACCGGTGGGCGGGTCGGACTGTTCCTGTACACCGACGACTTCGCCCGGGAGCACGCCCGGATGCTCGCCGCCGGCGTGATCTTCGAGGAGCCGCCGCGGCAGGAGAAGTACGGCGTCGTCGCGGTCTTCCGCGACCTCTACGGCAATCGCTGGGACCTGATCGAGCGCACCGGCCCGCTGTCGCGCTGAACGACGGCCCGCGCCACCGGCCCGGCACGAACACGCCGGCGCCACCGGCCCCGCAGGACGCCCCCGGCTACTGCGCCAGCCAGATCGCCCACCACAGGAAGCCCACGCCCGCGATCGTGCACAGCAGGGTCGAGCCCGAGGGGTGTGGGCTGTGCGCTTCGGGGAGGATGTCGGCGGTGGCGAGGTAGAGCAGGAAGCCCGCGAAGAAGCCCAGGTAGAGGCCGAGGGCGTGTTCCGGGATGGTGAAGGCGAGCGTGATGGCCGCGCCCGTCACCGGCGCCAGGGCGTCCGCCCCCAGCAGGGCCAGCGCCCGGCGGCGGTCGTTGCCGTACAGGCGGGTGACCGTGTAGGTGTTGAAGCCGTCCGCGAAGTCGTGCGCCACCACCGCGATCGCCACCGTGGTGCCCACCGTCGTACCGGCCTGGAAGGCCGCGCCGATCGCGAAGCCGTCCATCACGCTGTGCCCCACCAGCGCGGCGGCGGCGGTCAGGCCGATGCCCTTGGCCCGTCCGTCCGCGCCCACGGTCGGGGCGTGCTGGTGGGCATGTGGCGCGTACTCGCCCTCGTGCCCCCGGTGGATCGCCACCGAGCGCTCGATCACGTGCAGGACCAGGAAGCCGAGGACGAACATCAACAACGCCTCGGGCACGCCGGCCAGCCGTTCGCCGGCCGCGGCCAGCGCCTCGGGCAACAGGTCGAAGGCGACCACACCGAGCATCAGCCCGGCGGCGAAGCCCAGGACGAGGTGTCGGCGATCACCGATGCGCTGCGCCACCCAACCGCCGAGCAGGGTCATCAAGAAGGCGCCGGCGGCGACCAGTACGGCGGTCATGCCCGTGGCTGCCCGGAACCCGGCGGCTGCATTCGCGACGGCGTCATCGATCAATCGTCGGCCGGCGGCTGGGCGAACGCGCCGGTGGCTGCGCCGTACGAGTGAGCATTCGCACCGCGCCCGGCGCACGCCGGCGCGATGACCGTGGGCGACGGCAAGTCGGTTGCCATCGAGCCGAGTCGATCACCCGTACGCCGCGAAAGCGGCGATCGCACACGCACCGTACCCGGGCCGTCCACGCTCGGCGACAAACGGGACTTCCACCATGAAACCCAGGTGTCTCGACCCGATATTCAGGCGCCAAGGCGCGACGTCCGCCGTATTCTGGTGCCGGCTGCCGCTACGACCCCGCCCGGCACGCATGCCGATGGCCGGGTCCCAGGCGAGCCGTACTCCGTGACATCCCGCCGCCGCGCGACTTCGGCGACCCGGTAAGGCGCGCGGCGTGTGGGCGACCCATGCAGGTACGCAACGGGGAGAAACGGAACGATGAATATGAAGGTAGGCGACAAGGTCACGGCGAAGCAGTCACTCGGCGGCTTCACCAAGCAGACCGTCCCGGTAGGCGCACCGGGAGTGGTCGTGCGCACCACGATGGGCCGTGCGGACGTGTGCTTCACGCTGCGCGGCGTGGCCGGCGGCTTCCGTACGGTCGAGGTATCGGTCGACCCCGGCGCGCTCGCCAAGGTCTGACCGACCGACAGCCCGATCCCGATCCGACATCCACCCACCATCGCGTTCCCCGCCACGGGCTCCCCGTGACGGGGAACGTTCGCGCTCCCGACCGGGTGCGCGATTCCCACTCGTCACCTCCGCTCCCCGTTCCCCTTGCGCCGCAAGCGCTGCAAGATGTCGGTGGATATTCCTGCACAGCCCTCGCTCGCCGTAGGAGTTGGAGGAATAGTGAGCCGAACCGCGCACCGTCCCCGCCGCCGGCTGCCGGCCGCGGTGGTCGCCGTCGTGGCCGCCCTGTCGTTGTCGTTCCTGGTCCCACCCGCCGCGGAAGCGCATCCGAACCACCCGGGCGGCGAACCCGGTTGCGATCCGATCGACCCGGCCGCGTGTCTCCTGCCGTTCCCGAACAACTGGTACACGCAGGCCGATCGGCACACCGACACCGGACGTCGGGTCGCGTTCACGGCGGCGATGATGCCGCACGGCGCCACGCCCGACGCCTGGAACCGCAACGACGGCTTCTCGCCCGGCTCGACGCTGATCACCCGGATCCCCGGCGTCGACCTCGGTCGCAGCGGCGCGGCGCCGGTCACCGACGTCGGCGCATCGCTCGCCCGGAACGCGCCGATCGTCATCGTGGACACCGAGACCGGCGAACGCTGGCCCCACTGGGCCGAACTCGACGCCAACGCCACGGACCCGACCCGCCGAGCGTTATTGGTGCACCCGGCCAGGAACTTCGTCCCCGGCCACCGCTACGTCGTCGGCCTGCGCAACCTGCGCGACGCGGACGGACGGGTGATCGCCGCGCCGGAGACCTTCGCCCGGATCGCGGGCCGGACCCTGCCGCGCCGCGACCCATCGGCCGCTCGGCAGGCGCAACTGCGCCCGGCGCTGGATCGCCTCGATCGCGCCGGCGTCGAGCGTCGCGACCTGTACCTGGCCTGGGACTTCACCGTCGCGAGTGAGCGAAACCTCACCGCCGGCATGCTCCGAATGCGCGACGACGCGTTCGGCCGACTCGGGGACCGGGCGCCGCAGTTCACCGTGACCGGAGTGAAGAACCCGACTCCGGAGCAGGATTCGCGGATCGCCCGCGAGGTCACCGGCACGGTCACCGTACCCAGCTACCTGAACCGCCCCGGCGGTCCCACCGGTTCCACCCTCAACCTCGGCCGGGACGGGCTGCCGCGACAGTTGCCCGGGAACACCCAGGCGGCGCAGTTCCGTTGCGAGATCCCGCGGGCCGCGTTCGACCGGCCCTCGCAGGCATCGTTGTACGGACACGGCCTGCTCGGCAGCAACAACGAGGTGGGCGGCGGGAACGTCAAGGCGATGGCCGCCGAGCACGACATCACCTTCTGTGCCACCAAGTGGATCGGCATGGCGGACGAGGACCTGCCCACCGTGGCCCGCGCCCTGGCCGACCCGGGCAGTTTCGGCGCTGTGCCGGACCGCACCCAACAGGGCTTCCTGAACGCGCTGTTCCTGGGCCGGGGGATGATCCACGAACAGGGCTTCGGCGCCGACCCGGCGTTTCGGACCGACGACGGGCGGCCGTTGATCGACACCGCCAAGGGCCTGGTCTACGACGGCAACAGCCAGGGCGGCATTCTCGGCGGGTCGCTGCTCGCGGTGTCCCAGGACGCGAAGCGTGGTGTGCTCGGGGTGACCGGGATGAACTACAGCGTCCTGCTCAACCGCAGCTCCGACTTCGGGCCGTACGGACAGATCCTGGACGCCGGTTTCCCGGACAAGCTCGATCAGCAGGTGGTGTTGTCGCTGTTCCAGATGTTGTGGGATCGGGGCGAGACGAACGGCTACGCGAGCGGCCTGGACCGCAGTCCGCTGCCGCGTACACCGCGCCACCAGGTGCTCATGCAGATCGCGTTCGGCGACCACCAGGTCTCCACGGTGACCGCCGAGACCGAGGCGCGCACGATCGGGGCGCGCATCCACGAGCCCGCGATCGCGCCCGGGCGCAACCCCGACCGGGATCCCTACTGGGGGATTCGACCGCTGCCGCGCGAGCCTTACCGGGGGTCCGCGCTGGTGGTCTGGGACAGCGGGTCGCCCGCGCCGCCGGTGAGCAATACGCCGCCGATCGGACCCGAGTACGGGCGTGATCCGCACTCGGACCCGCGCAACTCGCCGGTGGCCCGCCGACAGAAGGCGGAATTCCTGGCCACCGGTCGGGTCGTGGACGTGTGCGGCGGCGCGCCGTGCACGGCACCTGCGGGATAGGCCCGGTTCGGGCGCCCGTTCGTGTGAGGGTGTGGGTTCCGGCCGCGTCCGGCGCCGGAACCGACACCAGCCGAGGGAGCACCCATGTCCTCCGCATCCGACGCCGTATCCGGCGCCGCATTCGATGCCGACTCCACGTTCGATTCCGTTTCCGATTCCGTTTCCGACTCCGCTTCCCGCTCCGCGTCCGAGACCCGGGGCGGTCCCACCGTTTCCCCGGCGCGGCTCGATCCGCCGGAACTGGCCCGGGTGATGGGGCTCGTGCCGCATGCCGAAGGGGGCTGGTACCGGGAGACCTGGCGCAGCCGGGTGAATGTGACCCCGCCCGGATACCCGGGCTCGCGGGAGACCGCGAGCGCCATCTACTACCTGCTCTGCCCGGGCGAGGAGTCCATCTGGCATGTCGTCAGGTCCGCCGAGGTGTGGCTCTGGCATCGCGGCGGACCGCTCGAACTGCGCCTGGGCGGCGACGGCACGACGCCCGAGGCCCGGCCGCGCCGGGTGATTCTCGGCCCGGACGTGGAGGCGGGCGAGCAGCCGCAGGTGGTGATTCCGCCGGGGGTGTGGCAGGCGGCTCGGCCGGCGGCCGGGGAGGCGGTGCTGGTGTCGTGCGTGGTCTCGCCCGCGTTCTCGTTCGAGGACTTTCGGACGCTGTGAGCCGGCGGCGGGTCGCCGATACTACGGTGGCGACCCGGGACCAAGCGGGCGCGGGCTGTCAGGGAGTACGACGTGAGCGATGCACAGACCGACTACGCCGATTCCGTGGTGTCGGCATGGTCGGCGGTACTGCCGGACGTGGAGGCGTCCTCGGTGGGCTTCGTGGTGCGCCTGCATCAGGCGATGATCGCGATGGAGGACTTCGACCGGCGCAGCATCGGCGCGTTGGGGCTGACCGCGCCGGAGTACATGGTGTTGGTCGTCCTCGCGACCCGACCGGATCGGCCGGGTCTGACGCTGCGTGAGCTGCAACCGCTGGTGATGTACTCGTCGGGCGGGATGACGCACTGCGTGGACCGGCTCGCCCGCAAGGACCTGATCGAGCGCCGGCCCAACCCCGAGGACGGCCGCTCGGTCCTGGTCTGCCTCACCGAGTCGGGGCGCGAGGGCGCGCGGGCGGCGATGCGCGCGCGGATCGACGCGCTCGACGGGTTGCTGAAGCCGATCGCGGAGGCGGACCGGGACGTGGTCGACAAGGCGCTGCGGATCCTCGCCTCGGCGTTGGGCGCGCCCGGGTAGGGCTGCGCGAAAAGCGTTCGTCGGTGGGCCGGGGCGGTCCGGTGGGCGGCCCCGGCCCACGCCGAGGGGCGGCCGGGTCAGGCGTCGGCGGCGCGGTGGCGGGCGCGGAAGCTTGCCGCCTTGGCGCGATTTCCGCAGGCCCGCATGTCGCACCAGCGCCGGCTGCCGTGCCGGGACGAGTCGACGTACAGGCGGGTGCACGTCGGCGCCTCGCATTCGCGGACGCGCGCCGCGTCCGCGCCGCCGAACAGGACGACCGCCGAGCGCGCGACCGTGGCCAGGACGGCGGCGATGTCGCCGGTACGCCGTACCCGACCGTCGGCGGCCAGTGCCACCGTGACCGGAGCGCCGGCGGCGAGGTCGTTCAGCGTCGCGCGATCACGCGCGCCGTGCCCCTGCGCCGTGGCTCGGGCACTCGCGAGCCGGTACAGCGCTTCGCGCAGCTCGATCGTGGTCGCGAGTGCGTCCTCGTCGACGGGCGGCGCGGTGTTCACGAGGCCGGCGGCGACCGCCCACGCTCCGAGCGCGGCCGGCGTGTCCAGCAGGTCGCGGGGTTCGGTGCGGCGCTTTTGCAGTGTTCCGACCAGGTCGAGCGCGAGGTCGCCGCCGATGAAGGTGAAGGTCACCCCGCCAGCATAACCGGATTGACAGGTTACGACTGGGCGCGCCATGGTGAGTAACCGGATTGGGTAGTTACTCGCTCGATGCTGTGACCCGGGAGGGACCTCGATGACCACCGCACGCACGGCACATGCCGCACACACTGGAAGCGGAAGCACCGAAAGCGGCGGGACCGGCGGAGATACCGGAAGCGGCGGAAGCAGCGGGAGTCCCGGAACCGCGTCGGAGGCCGGAGGCGGCGCAGGTGCCGCCCCCCGGTCCGTCGCCGGCGTGCGGTCGCCCGATTCGGGCGACCGGGGCGCGCGAGCCGCCGTGGTCGGCAAGGCGATACCGCCCGTGTTCGTGCTGCTGTGGAGCAGCGCGTTCATCGTCGGCGCGATCGGCGTGGACGCCGCGCCGCCGCTCCTGCTGACCTTCGCCCGATTCGCGCTCGCCGGGTTGTTGCTCGGCGCGTTCGCGCTCGCGGTTCGCGCGCCGTGGCCGCGCGGGCGTCGACTCGGCCACGTCATGGTGGCCGGACTGCTCTTCCAGGCGCTGCAGTTCGGCGCGTTGTACACGGCGCTCGCGATGGGGCTACCCGCTGCGGTGGTGGCTCTCGTGCAGGGGCTCAATCCGGTGCTGATCGCGCTCCTGGCCGGGCGCTTCCTCGGCGAGCGGGTGAGTGTGCGGCAGTGGCTGGGCTTCGGCCTGGGCACGCTCGGCGTGATTCTCGCCGTCGCGGATCCCGGCCGGCTGTCGGTCCCGGCGCTGGTCCTGGCCGTGCTGGGGCTGCTCGGGTTGAGCGTGGGCACCGTGTACCAGAAGCGCTACGTGCACGACGTCGACCTGCGCACCGGTACGGCGGTGCAGTTCCTGGTCAGCGCGCCGTTCATCGGGCTGGCTTCGTTGTTGTTCGAGACGCCGCACGTGAGCGCGTGGGGGCCGTTCGTGGGCACGCTCGGGTGGATGGTGCTGGTCAATTCGATCGGCGTGTTCATGTTGCTCAACCTGATGTTGCGGCAATCCTCGGCGAGCCGGGTCGGCACGCTGTTCTTCCTGACCCCGGCCGCCACGGCGATCCTCGCGTGGCTCCTGCTCGACCAGGCGCTGCGACCGGCCGCGCTCGCCGGGATCGTGATCGGCGGGATCGGCGTACTGCTGGCCAATCGGCGATAGCGGCCCGTCGCGCGTACGGCGACCGGCCGCCATCCATGCTCCGCCGTCGGCCCCGATCGGCCGCGTCAGCCCGCCAGTTCCGCGACCGCCCGGACGACCTCCGGCCAGGCCGCCGAGAGCGGGTCGACCGGCTCGAAGTGGCCGACGCCGGCCAACACCCGCAACGGCGCGCCCGACACCGCCGCGAAGGTCCGACCAAGGGCGATCGGTACCTGTTCGTCGGCGTCGCCATGCAGCAGGATCAACCCCCGCCCGACCACGCCGCCCGTCGCCAACCGCGTCGGGTCCGCCTGGGCCAGTACCGCCTCGGAGCGGTCCTCGCCCAGGAACTCCGCCGCCGCCCCGTCGTCCAGGTCCAGGGCCAGGGCCGCGTCCAGATCCAGTACGCCCGCCAACGACACCACGCCCGCGAGCGGCGGCGCGGCCGGCAACCGGCCCGCGCCACCCGCCGGCACCCGATCGCGCAGCGCCGCCCAGACCGCCAGGTGTCCGCCCGCCGAGTGCCCCAGCAGGACCACGGGCCGATCGGCCTCCGCGCACAGCAGATCCAGCGCGGCGGCGACATCCTCGAACGTGCCGGGCAGGCCGCCCCCCGGTTGCCCGGCACGGCGATACTCGATGCTCGCGACCGCGTAGCCCTCGGCCGCCAGCGCTACGCACATCGGATATGTGTACTTGCGGTCGTACTCGGCCCGCCAATATCCGCCGTGCACGACCACCACGAGCGCGCGCGGGTCGGCCGCCGGCTGCCAGAGGTCGACGAGTTGATCCGCCGCCGGTCCGTACCGCAGCGTGCGATCGGGCCCGGCGGCCGGGCGTGTGAGGATGTCGCGGGAAGCACTCATTCGAGCATTCTCCCGGGACCCGGGCCCGGCTCGGCGTCGACCCACCCGGCCACGCGGGACCGGCCCTCACGCGGGACCGGCTCGGTGACCCGCTTCGGGCGGTCCGCGTCCACGCCGGGGCGAGGGTGCCGCCCCACGAACCGACGAAGGCCAACCACCGTGCCACGCCCTTCGGTTCGCGCGACTGCTCGATGTCGGCGACCGGAAGCCGGGCGGTGTTCGTTCTCGGGCCGGATGTCCGGTGCGCGTGGGACCGCTCGATTCGGGTCGTGCGCTGTCGGGCGCGGCACCCGGACACCTTCGACGGAACCCCGGCACCCCACGAGGATCGGCGGGGTCGCGACGGAATCGGTGGTTGCCTGCAGCGGCGGCCCCGAAGGGGACTAGAGTCCCGGGCGGCACATCTCGAGGGGGGAACTCGCACATGCGCATATCGGCTTTTCGCATGCCGAAAACCGGGTCGGTCCTGCGTCCCGGAGTCGCCACGGCGACACTGGCGGTCACGTTGACCCTGACCCTGAGCGGTTGCGGTGGGGACGACGGGGGGTCCGACAGCCCCAAGCCGTCGCCGAGCGGTGGTACGGCGTCCGCTACGGCGCCGGCGACATCCGCACCGGTGACGTCCGCGCCGCCGAGTTCGGCGCCGCCGTCCACCCAGGCCGCGACCAGTGCGCCGCCGACGACCACGCGCCCGAGCACTCCGGCGCCGGGCACGAGCGGTGGCACGAGCGGAAGCGGCAGCAACGGCGGCTCTGCGGTGGGCGGTTCGTCGTCCGGGGGCTCGTCCGGTACCGGGACGTCGGGCGGTGACCCGGGCGCCGGCAGCAGCACGAGCGACGGCAGCAGCACCGGCGGTGGCGGCCCGGCATACTACAAGAACTGCACCGCCGTCCGGGCCGCGGGCGCTGCGCCGATCCACCGCGGCGACCCCGGCTACGGCAAACACCTGGACCGCGACGGAGACGGAGTCGGCTGCGAGTAGCGCGGGGGTCCGGCCGCCGTGGGGGAGGGGCGCGAGGGAGGGGATTCCCCGCTGCGGCGGCCGGTGGTCCGGTCTAAGGGCTGTCCCGCAACGCCAGCTTGATGGGCTGATGGCATGATCTCGGCGTGATCAGCGAACTTACGCAGCGGGGTTCCGCGAAGTGTGTCCTCTTTGATGTCGACGGGACGTTGATCGACGCGGTGGCCAACCAGCGCCAAGTCTGGGAGGCATGGGCGGCGCGTTACGGACTCGACCCTGTCGCGGTCTACCAAGTGGCGCTGCGAACGCGGCCATTGGAGACCTTCGCGGCGGTAGCCCCAGAGCACGACGCGCGGGAGTGCTTGGCCGCGTTGCACGAGCTTGAGGATGAGGACGTCAGGTCCGGTGTCTATGCCGCTTTCGACGGTGCGTCCGAGTTGCTGCCCCGCTTGCCCTCGGGCTGCTGGGCGCTGGTGACTTCGAACTACGAGCACCGGGTGCGCGGGCGGTTTGCCCGGACCGGGCTACCGGTTCCGGGCGTGCTCGTGGATGCCGCCGCAGTCGCGGAAGGCAAGCCGTCACCGGTTCCCTACCTGCTTGCCGCCGAACGACTTGGCGCCAAGCCGGAGGACTGCCTGGTCATTGAGGACGCCCGATCCGGAGTCGAGTCCGGGCTGCGGGCAGGCATGACGGTGTGGGGAGTCAACGCCTCGGTCCCGGTGGACGGCGTGCACCGCCACTTCGCGAGCCTGTACGAGGCAGTGCCCGACATCCTCGCATTCACGACGGGCTCGCACCGGGACTCTACGGTCTGAGCGCGCCGTTGGCGGCGGTCCGGCGGGCACCCGTCACAGTGAAACGATCTTGGCGTGACTGGTGTGATCACGGCGTCGGAGCCGTCTTGGATAGTGCCGTTCGCCGGGCTGAGCCCGCGCTGCTTCGGCAAGTTGGTGACCGCCGTACGCCGCCAAGGTGCCGGTGAAGCACGGCGGGGACGTCCGTGGAGCCTTTCCCCGGAAGACCGCGTCTTGTTGGTGACGGCCTACTGGCGAACGAACTTGACGATGCGCCAGCTCGCGCCACTGTTCGGAGTCTCGAAATCCACTGCCGCCCGCATCATTGACCACCTCAGCCCACTGCTTGCGCTCCAGTCCCGCCGGCGGTTCCGCCAGGACACCGTGCTGATCGTGGACGGCACTCTGGTGCCCACCCGCGACCATTCCATCGCCGAGCAGTCCAAGAACTACCGCTATTCCACCGCCCATCAGGTCGTCATCGACGCCGACACCCGCCTGGTCGTCGTGGTCGGCCGGCCCTTGCCCGGCAACCGGCACGACTCCCGCGGCTGGGAGGAGTCCGGCGCAAAGCTCGCCGTTGGCCGCACCATGACCATCGCCGACGGCGGCTACCAAGGCACCGGACTGGTCATCCCGCACCGCCGCCGGAAGGGAAGCGACCTTCCGCCCTGGAAGGAGGAACACAACCGCTCCCACAAGCGAGTTCGCGCCCGTGTCGAGCACACCTTCGCCCGCATGAAGAGCTGGAAGATCCTCCGCGATTGCCGTCTCAAAGGCGACGGCGTCCACCACGCCATGCTCGGCATCGCCCGCTTGCACAACCTCGCTCTCGCCGGATAGCCGACGAGTTCGCGCAGCTGCCGACCGCATCCGCAACTCGAAGATCACTTGTGGGACAACCTTTAGAGTCCCTCGAAACTCGACCACGGGGGCGTGTATGCGAGGCGGACGGAAACCGGGTATTCGGACGGGCGCGACGGCTGTGGCCGGGGTGTTGGCGGGTGTCCTGATCCTGTCGGGCTGTGGCGGTGACGGCAAGAAGACGACGAAGCCGCCGGGAATATCGCTCACGGAGAGCGCGACGGCCGGCCCGACGCCCACGTCGACCTCGACGCGACTGTGGCCTCTGTTGCCGGGAGCCACCTCCGGCGGCGGGTCGCGTTCGTCTTCGACCGCAGGTTCTTCGTCGGGTTCTTCGTCCGGTTCCTTGTCCGGTTCCACGTCCGGTAGTTCGTCGGGAACGAGCGGCGGGGTCGGTGGGGTTTCGTCGCGGGGCTCGTCCGGTGGATCGAAGGGTGGGTCGTCGAGCGGTTCGTCGAGCGGTTCGTCCGGAGGTTCGAAGGGTGGTGGTTCGCGCGGTGGGCGCTGAGGCCCACGACGATCCGTCCCGAACCCGCCGACCGCCTTCGCGTAGGTCGGTCCGACACGGCAGGATGTGATCCGGCGCGGGGGGCGGACGGGTGCAGGGCGGAAGGGCGATAGCGTGGCGAGTCGGCGGAGCACCGGCGTGCTGGGGGCATGGGCCGAGCTGCAGCGGCAACAACAACGGCAACGCGAGGCCGAGTTGCGGGCGCACCAGCAACAACTCAGGGCCGACGAACGCAACCGGCGCGAGGCGCAGAAGGCCGCCGCGCGGGCCGACCGCGAGGCGCAGCGCGCCTATCAACAGTCCCGCGAGGCCGAAGTGGCCCGCCGGACCGCCGAGATCGAGGATCGGGTCGCCGAACTGCAAGGCGTGCTGCGGGCCCGGCTGAGTGCGCCGGGCTTTCGGATCGAGCGGTTGCGCAGCGCCGTGGAGATCCCACCGTTCCAACCCGGTGAACTGGCTCGGCCGATCCCGATGCCCGACCCGGCGCGCTATCAGCCGGCCGCGCCGTCGGGGCTGGGCAGCTTCGCGCCCGGCGCCCAGTCGCGCTACGAGCAGGATCGGGCGCAGGCGCAGGCGCGCTACGCCCACGACCTGCGGGCCGCGCAGGCCGCCGAGTACGAGCGGCAGCAGCGATACAACGACTACCACCGGCAGTTCGAGGACTGGGCGAACGGGCAGCGGGCGCTGGCCGCGCAGCGCAACCAACAGGTGGACGACCTCGTGCGGCGGCTCGCGGCGCGCGATCCCGAGGCGATCGAGGACTACTTCGAGGGCGTCCTGCTGGCGTCGCCGGATTGGCCCGAGGGCTTCTCCGACCATTCGACGGTGGCCTTCGACGCCGCCGCGCGGCAGTTGGTGGTCGACCACGAACTGCCGACCACCGAGGTGGTGCCGGCCGTGGCGCGCGTGCGCTACGTGAAGACCGACGACCAGGAGAAGGAGGTCGCGCGCACCGCGACCGACCGACGGACGATCCACCGCGACGTGCTGGCGCAGAGCGCGATCCGGATCCTGGCCGAGGTCTTCTTCGCCGACCACGAGAGCATCCTCGATTCGGTGGTGCTCAACGGCTTCGTCCAGGCGGTGAATCCGGCCACCGGTCGACACGGGCGCACGTACCTGCTCACGGTGACCGCGCAGGCCGGGGAGTTTCGGCAGATCAGCCTCGATCGGGTGGACGCGGTCGCGTGTCTGGAGGCGATGAGCGGGACCCTGTCCACGCGTCCGGATCGGCCCACCCCGGTACAGCCGATCCGGCTCGCGGACAGCGTCGCGTCGGCGCCGACCCCGGCGCCGGCACCGACCATCACCCCGGCGCCCGTGCGTGCCGGCGACGACGACCCGGACCTGTTCGTGATGGACCCGATCGAGTTCGAGAACCTGATCGCCGAACTCTTCAAGCGCATGGGCATGCAGGTCGAGACCACCGCGCGCAGCGGCGACCAGGGGGTGGACGTGGTCGCGGTGGACCCGGACCCGATCCGCGGCGGCAAGATCGTCGTGCAGGTCAAGCGCTACCGCAACACGGTCCCGCCCACGGCGGTGCGGGACTTGGCCGGCACGGTGCAACACCACGGCGCGAACAAGGGTTTGCTGGTGACCACCTCCGGGTTCGGGCCCGGCAGCCACGAGTTCATCCGGAACAAGCCGCTGGGCCTGATCACCGGCCCCGAACTGGTCGGCCTGCTCGGACAACACGGCCTGCGCGGTCGGCTCGGCCCCGGTGCGGGCGGCACCGCGCCGGCCGCGCCCGGCAGCCGGATCCTGGTGCAACTCGCGTGGGAACCGGGCAACGCGCCGGCCCTGGACCCGTGCGCCTTCGTCTGTCGTCGTGGCCGAGTGCTCGGCGACGAACACTTCGTGTTCTTCAACAACCCGGCCAGCCCCGAAGGCGCGGTCCGGATCGGCGACGGCGTGGCCTTCCTGGTCGACCTGACCCTGCTGCCCCGCGAGGCCGACCGCCTGGTCCTGGCCGCCGCCGTCGACCAGGAACGCGCCCCCAACGGCGACCTGGCCGCCCTCCGCGGAGCCAGGCTCACCCGCCTCGACCAGGCCGACGGCCGCCGGCTCGGCGACAACCCGGTCCCCACCCGCCGCCCGGGCGAAACCGCCATGGTCCTGGGCGCATTCGTCCGCACCGACGACACCTGGACCTTCTCCCCCACCACCAACGGCTTCCGCAACGGCCTCCTGGGCGTCGCCGAGTCCCACGGGGTGGAGGTGGAGTAGGGCTCCTCGGGCCCCAACGCCACCGCCACGCATGGGACATAGGGGGCGGATCGGCTCGGATCGGCTCGGATTGGTTTGGGCTGGATCGGCTCGGCTCGGCTCGGATCGGGACGCGGATGTCGGGGCCGGCAGCCGGGCGGGGCGGCGGGTCATGGGCGCGGCGAGCTTGGTCGGCCGGAGTCGGGGGCGCGGCGGGGCCGGTGGACCAAGTTGCAGACGTGGCGAGCCGACGGGCGGAGTGATGGGCACAGGCGGCCGACGGGCCTGGTCGCGGTCGCAGCGGGCCGGCGGAACGAAGCCGCGGGCGCAGCAGACACGCCGACCGGAGTTGTGGGCGCGGCGAGCCGGTGGCCGGAGTCGTGGACACGGCGGGTAGGCCGACGCGAGTCGCGAGTGCGGGGGTCGGCGGCGTGGGGTCGCGAGCGTAGTGATCCGGTGAGCCGGAGTCGCAAGCTCAGCGTACGGGCTGACGCAATTCGTAGGCGGAGCGAGCCGGTGGACGGAGTCCTGGAGGGGGCGGGTAGTCCGGCGCGAGTCGCGAGTGTGGGGAGTTGGCGGCGTGGGGTCGCGAGCGCAGCAGTTCGGTGAGTCGGAGTCGCAGGCTCGGCGTACGGGCTGACGCAATTCGTAGGCGGAGTGAGCCGGTGGGGGGAGTTCTGGAGGGGGTGGGTAGGCCGGCGCGAGTCGCGAGTGTGGGGAGTTGGCGGCGTGGGGTCGCGAGCGTAGTGATCCGGTGAGCCGGAGTCGCAAGCTCAGCGAACGGGCTGACGCAAGTCGCAAGCGGAGTGAGCCGGTGGGGGGAGTCGTGGGCGCGGCGAGCCGGTGGCCGGTGTCGTGGACGGGGGCGGGTAGGCCGACCCAAGTCGCAAGTGCAGGGAGTGGTGGGCCGGGGTCGTGAGCGTAGCGAGCAGGGCGGGCGGCTTTCGGCGATGCAGCGCTGCTTCTATTGGGCGCCTTCGGCGCCGGCTCGCGAGGCACCACTTTTTTGCTCCGTCGCAGGCTCCTCCAC
>NZ_JBHZAV010000211.1:0-15833 GCF_042754445.1 Embleya sp. NPDC059213 | reverse complement strand
GGAACACCCACCGCCACGGCGACCACCGTCGACTCGATCTCGCTGAGTTGGCCGGCCGCCACCGACGACAAGGGTGTTCAGAACTACGACGTCTACCGGGGCAGCACGGTGGTCGGCACGGCCACCGGCACCGCGTACACCGACACCGGCCTGACCGCCGACACCGCATACACGTACAAGATCGTCGCCCGCGACACGATCGGCCAGACCGGGCCCGCGAGTTCGACGGCCACCCTGCGCACCAGGCCGACGGGCGGCACCGACAACCCACCGACGGCGCCGGGCACACCCCAGGCGAGCGCGGTCACCGACACCTCGCTGACGCTCAACTGGGCGGCGGCGACCGACGATCAGGGCGTCAAGAACTACGACGTCTACCGAGGCGCGACCAAACTCGCGACCGTGACCGGCACCACCTACGGGGACACCGGCCTGACGGCGAACACCACGTACACCTACACGGTGGTCGCCCGGGACACCATCGACCAGACCGGCCCGGCCAGTGCGCCGCTGACGGTCAAGACCACCGGCGGAGGCACCCCCGGCAACGACTACGCGCGGGTGGGCTATTTCGTGCAGTGGGGCATCTACGGCCGCGCCTACACGATGAAGTCGCTGGACACCTCCGGGGCGGCGGCCAAGCTGACGCACCTCAACTACGCCTTCTCCAACATCGATCCCACCAACCTGACCTGCCTCAACGGCGTCACCAGGGCCACCACCCCGGGACCGCAGGACCCCAACCAGGGTGACGGCGCGGGCGATTCGTGGGCCGACTACGAACGCTCGGTCGGTGCGGGCGAGTCCGTCAACGGAACCGCCGACACCTGGAACCAGCCGTTGGCCGGAAGCTACAACCAGCTTCTGCAACTCAAGGCCAAGTACCCGAAGTTGAAGACGCTGATCTCGATCGGCGGCTGGACGTACAGCAGGTACTTCTCGGACGCGGCCAAGACCGACGCGTCGCGGCAGAAGTTCGTGAAGTCCTGCGTGGACATGTACATCAAGGGCAACCTGCCGGTGACCAACGGACGCGGCGGCACCGGTGTCGCGGCGGGTGTCTTCGACGGGTTCGACATCGACTGGGAATGGCCCGGCTCCGAGGGTCACGCCGGCAACCACATCTCGACCGATGACAAGAACAACCTGACCCTGCTGATGGCCGAGTTCCGCAAGCAGATGGAAGCGCTGACCACGACCACCGGCAAGCACTACCTGCTCACCGCGTTCACCCCGGCGGACCCGGGCAAGATCGATGCGGGCTGGGACATCAGCACGCGGGACGGCACGCCCAGCGTGTTCGACTACATGGACTTCGCCAACGTCCAGGGCTACGACTTCCACGGCTCCGGCAGTGACAACAGTTGGGAACCCAACCGCACCGGCGACCAGGGCAACCTGTACGTCGACGCGGGGGACCCGTACCCGACCAAGTTCAGCGTGGAATCGACCGTCCAGTACTACCTGGACCAAGGCGTCGACCCACGCAAACTGGTGCTCGGGCTCGCGTTCTACGGACGTGGCTGGCAACAGGTCACGGACGGCGGGGCGCACGGCGAATGGCAGGCCGCCAACGGCGCCGCACCGGGCCAGTTCCCGGAGGAGTCCGGTACCAGGGGCTACGCCAACCTGATCGCGTCGGTACCGAACCTGACCGTCTACCACGACGAACAGTCGGTCTCGACCTACGGCTACACCGGCAACAACGGCCAATGGTGGACCTTCGACGACGCGTGGTCCATCGGTAAGAAGACGGCCTGGCTCCGCACCAAGAACCTCCTGGGCGCGATGCTCTGGGAGATGAGCGGGGACACCGGAGTGCTGATGACCGCGGTCGACACCGGGCTCAAGTAGCCCACCGGATCGGAAGGTCGGGAGTGCGGTGAGTGGCCGCCTCCCGACCTTCCTCATGCCCGGCCGCATGCCCAACCGCATGCGCGGCCGTCGTCGGTGACGGGGAGTGGCGGTGCCGGGCGCGCCCACTCCGGTAAATAGTAGCCATGTACATAGTCGTCATGTACTGTATTCATCAGTCGAGCAGCACCGAGAATCCTGAGGAGCAGTCATGACCGGCACCGCAACCGCCCCCACCCCCGTCCCCGCCAACGCCCGGGTCATCGCCCTGACGCACTACGCCGGACGGGCCCTCCTGGAAAGAGTGTTGGCCCGCCACGGCGCCACGTTCCACCAGAGCGTGACGCTCCGGGTCGTCGCGGTCGCGGGTGGGAGCATCGGCCGTGACGAGCTGGTCGCCGACGTCGTCGGTTCGCTGAAAGCCGACGAATCGCTCGTGCACGACGTGATCGGGGAACTGACGGCCGCCGAACTGTTGGAGGCGGACCCGGCGCAGGCGTCCCGGCTGCGACTGACCGACGCCGGACGGGAGTTGTACGAGAACAGCGCCGCCGAGACCGCCCCGATCTCGGCCCGACTGTACGCCGACATCCCGGCCGAGGACCTGGCGGTCACGGGCCGGGTGCTGGCCCTGATCACCGAGCGGGCGAACGCCGCGTTGGCCGGCGCCTGAGGCCCCGTCCGTTGCGTTTCACCCGTCAAACCCCGCCGCCGCCCTCGCCCGTCGCCTCGTCGCGCAGGGCCCGCTTCAGGATCTTGCCGGTGGGCCCCAGTGGCAGTGCGTCGAGCGTGCGGATCACCCTCGGATACTTGTGCCGACCGAGGTGTTCACGCGCCCAGTCGATCAACTCCTCCGGTGTCGGGGCCCGGGTACCGGCCGGGGCGGGGCGCAGGACGACCGCGGCATGCACCTCCTCGCCGAGCGCCTCGTGCGCCGCGCCGTACACCGCGACCTGGGCGATCGCCGGGTGCCGGGCCAGGACTTCCTCGACCTCGCGGGGGTAGACGTTGTAGCCGCCGCGGATGACCAGGTCCTTCTTCCGGTCGACGATGGCAAGGAAACCGTCCTCGTCGACGACGCCGAGGTCGCCGGTCCGGAACCAGCCGTCCACGATCGCGGCGGCGGTGGCGGCCGGGTCGTCCAGGTAGCCGGCGAAGACGTTGTGGCCGCGGACCACGACCTCGCCGACCGTCCCCGTCGGCAGCAGGTCTATGCGTTCGTCCACGTCGGCGGCGGCGACGGCCACCTCCACACCGCGGATCGCATGCCCGACCGTGCCGGGTCGGCGGCCCAGCAGTCGTTGGTTGAAGGTCGCGGCCGGGGACGTCTCGGTCAGCCCGTATCCCTCGAACACGTGCGTGCCGAACGCCGCCTCGAACCGCTCCAGCACGGCGACCGGCAGGGCGGCGCCGCCGGATACCGCCAACCGCAGGCTCGGCATGGTTCGTTCGCCGGCCGCCTCGGTGAGCGCGTGGAACATGGTCGGCACACCCATGAAGACACTCACCCCCTCGCGGACGATCACGTCGACGGCGCCGGCCGCGTCGAAGCGCGGCATCAGTACGAGCGTGGCCCCGGCGCGCAGCGCGGCGTTCATCGCGCAGGTCTGGCCGTAGCTGTGGAACAGCGGCAGACAGCCCAACACCACGTCCCCCGGGCCGAGTTCGTGCAGGTCCTGGGCGCAGACGGTGGCGTTGAGCACGAGGTTCAGGTGGGTCAACCGGGCGCCCTTGGGGCGACCCGTGGTGCCGCTCGTGTACAGGATGGCCGCGATGTCGTCGGCCGTGGTCGGGTGGGCGGTGGTCAGCGGCTCGCCGCGGTGCTCGTGGTCGGCGCCCAGTGCCGCGATGCCGGCCGCGTCGGCGGCGGCCAGCGCGGTCGGCCACAACGCGCCGCCGCTGATCACGAGCACGGATCCGCTGTGTCGCAGGATGAATTCGACCTCCTCCGCGACCAACAGCGCGTGGATCGGTACGACCGAGGCACCGGCCGCGATGACCGCGTAGTACACGCGCGGGAACAGCGCGATGTTCGGCAACATGATCGCGACCCGATCACCCGGCTCGACGCCACGCTCGCGCAATGCCGCGGCGTAGCGCAGGACATCGGCCCACAACTGCCGGTAGCCGACCCGGATTTCGCCTTCGACGACGGCGACGCGGTCCGGGTGGCGCAGTGCGGAATCGCTCAAGAGGGCGGCCACACCGAGTTGTTGCTGCACAGGACACTCCAGGGGTGTGCGGCGGCGCCGGGCGCCGGACGGGGTTGCCGACCCGAACCGCCCCCGGCCGCACGAGGGCGCGGGGCGCGGGTCGTGCGGCCGGGACGGCGGGAGGGACAAGGCGGGAAGGAGGCTGGAGGGAGAACGTGCGATGGTGGAAGGAGCCGGAGCCGGGGAGCCGGAACCACGACCGACGACCGCGATCCGATGCCCCGGGCTACTTGCGCCTGTACTCCTTGTCCATGTTTGCGAGCACCGAGTTCACCGACGCCCGCCCCGTGAGCAGTTCCTGCACGCCGGCGAAGTGCGCCTGCTGGACCTGGGTGTTCGGCCAGTGCTGATCCGGCCACGGGCTCGTGTTGCCCTGGGCCGGCGCCTGCACGACGACGGCCTGCACGGGCGAGGGGACGTACTCCACACCGGTCAGCAGCGGCGGCACATCCGCCGTCCTGGCGTAGGCGCTCATCACCTCGGGGCGGGCGAGGAAGTCCAGGAACTTGATCGCCGCGGCCTTGTGGCCGCTCCTCGCATTGACCGCCAGGCCGCTGCTCGGCGCGACCGGCACCCGGTTCTCCGCGACCACATCGGACGCGGGCAGCGGGAACGAGGCGATCTTCGTACCCGGCGCGGCCTTGGCCACCGAGTTCGCCGCCGACGTGGTCATCACGAAGCCGACCGACTTGCCCGCCAGGAACTGTCCGCTCGCCGCGGTCAGGCTGGTGCCGACGGGGTCCGCGTTGAAGCATCCCCGGTCCTGCATCTCCCGGTACTTGGTGAACGCGCTCGCCCAGCCCGAGCCGGCGAAGGTCGCCTGACCGGCCGCCATTCTCGCGTCGAAGTCGGGCTGCGGGGTCCCGGGTCGCACTGATGCCGTCCCAGTCGGTCAGCGACAGGCTCGCGCCGCGCAGTGCCGGTACGACCGGGACCGCGAGGTGGACCGCGGCGGCGGGTACGACGAACCACCACGGCACGCGGCCGTTGCGGGGTCGGCGCGGCGGGGGTGTGCGGGTCGGGGCCGGCCGCACGACCGGTCTCGACGTGGTGTGCGGGGTGACGGTGGTCATGGTCGACCTCGATTCGTGCCCTGGCCGCGGGGTGCGACCGGCGCGGCGTCGACGAGGGTGCCCCCGGCGAGGGCGTCCAGGGCGGTGTCGAACGTGCCCGCGGGGTGGTCGGCGACGCTGCCGTCCGGGGCCACGAGCGTGACCGGCACCGGGGATTCGACGTGGACACGATTGCCGTCGACGTGCACGTGGACCAGCCCGTGCGGGGTGGGCACCGCGCCCCTGGCCCAGCTCAGGTCGCCGAGCCGGGGGGCCACGCGGACCGTGGCATAGCCGGGCTCGGCGGGGGTGACGCCCAGCGTGTACACGAGCAGATCGCGGCTGGGTGTGGCGGACCAGCCGTGGCAGTAGGTGCCGCCCTCCCAGGTCTCCCGCCACGCGGTGGGCCCGGTGGCCAGCAGCCGTGCCCAGTCGCGGTACAGCCCGGTGAGCGCGTCCGCGGCGCCCAGCCGGGCCAGTGCGTCGTGCACGACGTAGCGGAAGAAGGGCTGGGCGCCCACGACTTGCCGGTGCACGTCCCAGGTGACCGAGGGCGGGGAGAAGCGCTCGATCCGGTGGCCGGTCGGCGCGCCGTCCGCATCGCCGCCGTGCGCGGCGACCGGCGCCAGGGTGAACATGGCGTCCCGGGTGAGTAGGAACTCCCGTACCCGTTGCGTGCGTTCGGCCGGGACCAGGCCGGCGCAGACCGCGGCGGCGGTGGTGTGCTCGCTCATCGCGGGCTGTACCACGTCGTGGACCGCGTGGTCGCGGTAGCCGCCCCGCCGGGCATCCCAGAACACCTCGAAGCCCGCGCGCACCGCGTCGTGCAGGCCGCGTGCCCACGCGGCCCGACCGGCGTCGCCGAGCCAGTGGGCCATCTCTGCGAAGTCGCCCAGGGCGCGTGCCCACAGCGCGTTCAGTGTTGCGCTGGTGCCCTCGACCTGCACCGGCGACCAGTCGATCAGCACCCATCCGGTCACGTCCCGGACCAGGCCGTCCGGGCCGAGGAAGGCGGTGAACCAGTCGAGCACGGCTTCGGCGGCGGGCATCAGGCGGGCCACCAGGGCGCGGTCGCCGGTGTGCCGGTAGAGGTTGTGCACCGAACGCACCCAGTGCAGCGACCAGTCCGGGATGGTGATCAGGTCCGGATCGCCGGCGTCGCCCGCGACCACCATCGGCAACAGGCCGTCCGCGCGCGGGGTCGCGGTGAGCAGTGGTGCGTGCCGGGCCAGGCTCCAGTCCGGGTTGTTGACCAGGTCGACCGACTGGTGCACGACCGCGTCGCCCGTCCAGGCCCGCTGTTCCCGGCTGGGGCAGTCGATGTAGGCGTCGTGTGCGGTCAGGTCCACGGTGCGCAGGCCCACCCGATGGATTTCCGTCAACAGCGGGTCCGAGCAGGCGAAGTACGGGCCGGCCGGACGCGGGCGCAGTCGTTCGGCGAGGGTCGGGGTGAGCCGGAGCGGGCCGGTGGCGCAGACCACGAGCACGATGTAGCGCCCGCCTGCCGGGTCGCCGAGTTCGAATCGTTCGCCGTCGCCGCCGCGTGTGGTGTATGCGAAGCACGCCGCGCTGGAGAGCGCCGCGGGGGTCGGCGACTCGCTGAGCGCGCCGAACAGCACGGTGCCGGGGGCGGCTTCGACGTCGATGCGCAGCGTGCCGCTGACCATTCGGCCGAGGTCGGCGATGACCAGTCGGCGGCCGGCGGGCAGTGCGAGCGAGGAGACCGCGGACGTCTCGTCCGGGTCGGCCGCGGTGTCGGGCCGGGCCTCGGGGCGGATCTCGCCGAGTGCGTCGGCCAGTGCGGTGTGAATGTCGGCGAAGCCGAGCGGGCCCTGGGGACGCGGGGCCGCGGTCAGCGCCGCAGTGGCGAAGGAGGCGGGTGTGCGGGTGGCCCCGCCCGGTTGCGGCAGCGGGTTGGGCAACAATGCGCCGTACGGCTCGGAGGGTGGCCGGGTGGCGCCCGCGCTGCCCACGTGCGAGGCGGGCAACACCGTTGCGGCAGGCCAGTGTTCGTCGTCGAAGTCGAGGCCGGTCCAGGCCGGGTCGAGCCGCCTGGCGTCCAGGATCTCGGGGATCTGCGGGGAGACCGTGGATTGCGGTGCGCACGGGGTCCAGGCGTCCGACTCCAGGCAGCGCCAGGACGCGTCGGTGGCGATCCAGGTGTCCCCGCCGACGCCGAACTCGGCGACCAGCGCGCCGCCGCCCAGGGTGTACGTGGTCGGGGAGGGTACCCACCATGCGGTGCGGTGGCCGTAGAAGCGCACCAGCACGGCGATCACGTTGCGTCCGGGGCGCAGCGCCGCGGCCGCGTCGCCGTGGTCGTAGTACAGCCGGCGGGTACCGTGTCGGATCGGGCCGCGGGTCAGTTCGACGCCGTTGACGTACAGCACGTGTCGGGAGTCGGAGCTGATCCGAAACGGTGCGTGCTCGGGTATCTCGGTCAACTCGAAGGTGCGCCGGAACAACACGCGGCGGTCGAATTGCTCGGGATCCAGCGATCCGTTCATCGGGTTCTCGTGCGGCGGCTCCCCTACCGCGCCGTGTTCGGTCCAGAGCCACTGGCCCTGCCAACGACGGCTCACGAGTGTGTCTTGCATCGTGCGTGTCCTTCCGATTCTCGACCCTCGGCTCCCGGCACCCGATGCGGAACGCCCGGATCCCGAGTGGATCCCGAGCGGCGGGGACCCCCGGCTGCCGCTCGGCGGACACACCCTAACTCCGTTTTTTACTAACCACTAGATAAAAATGATAGGATGCTGACTGTGACTGAGAGAACACGCGGAGACGACGAGGATCGTGGGCGGCCGTCCCGACGAAGCCCCCAGCCCCGCCGCGGCCCGGGGCGCAGTGAGCGCGGCGCGCGACGGCGCGAGGAACTGGTGACCATCGCCGGCGAACTCTTCGCCCGCAGCGGCTTTCGCGGCACCGGCCTGGCCGAGGTCGCGGCCCGCGCCGGGATCACCCAGCCGGCGCTGCTCTACTACTTCGGCAGCAAGGAAGGACTGTTGCAGGCGGTGATCGAGCGACGGGGCGCGCAGAGCATCGAGTTCGCCCAGGAGTCGGTGGCCATCGGCGGCCTGCGGGCGATCCGGGAGTTGCCTGCCTCCGCACACCGCAATCAGCGCGAACCGGGTCTCGCGCGCCTGCTCGCGGTGCTGACCATGGAGAACCTGGACGCGGAGGATCCCGCCCACGAGTACTTCGTCGAGCGCTATCGACGACTGCGCGCGCTGATCGCCCGAATCATCACCGACGCCCAGGCCACCGGCGAGATCCGCGCCGAGATCGACCCGGCGCACAAGGCCGCGGAACTCCTGGCCACGATGGACGGTCTGCAGATGCAATGGCTGCTCGACCCGACGGAGGTCGACCTGGTCACCGCCATCGAGTCCTATGCCCTGACCCTGATCCGCGATCTGGCCGCCGACCCGTCGGTCCACGCGGCGGCCACGACCCGGGACACGACCGACGTCGAATAGTGCACGCGGCGGCGAGCCGGCGCAGCGCCCCCGGCGACTGCGGCCCGGGGCCGCGACCGCCCGGGAGGCGAGTTCGACGAACACCGACACACCCTCAGCGCTGTGCCGAGGTGTGCTCGGCCGGGTACCGGCGCAGCGTCACGACGGCCGCTTCGGCCCGGCGCGGCTCGGGTGGGTCGTCACCGAGCGGGCCCGTGCCGGTCTTCGGCGGCGGTACGGAACACCTCGCCGCTGCGCTCGTATCGAGCCCGGGGCGAGGCGCGGTTGCCGAGCCGCCCGCAACCTCGCGCCGCGTCGTGTTCGGCGGCGCGCGATCACCGGCTCGTGCCCCGGGGACAGGGGGCACGAGCCGGTCCGCGCAGCCGCGAGGTGGTCACTCGCCGGCGTACGCCCTGCGCAGGGCGGCGATGTCGAGCTTGCCCATCTTGAGCATCGCGGCGGTGGTCCGGGTCGCCTTCTCCGGGTCCGGGTCGCCGATCAGGTCGATCAGCTCGGTCGGCACGACCTGCCAGGACACGCCGTACTTGTCCTTGAGCCACCCGCAGGGCCCCTCCGACCCGCCCTCGGACAGCTTGGCCCAGTAGTAGTCCACCTCGTCCTGATCGGCGCACGGGATCTGGAACGAGATGGCCTCGTCGAAGGTGAACTGCGGGCCGCCGTTGACGCCGACGAAGCGCTGCCCGTTGATCTCGAACTCGACGGCGAGCACGGAGCCCGCCGGACCGGGACCGGCCTCGGTGTAGCGGCCGATCCGGCCCAGCTTGCCGTCCTCGAAGATGGACAGGTAGTGGTTCGCGGCCTCCTCGGCCTGACCGTCGAACCACAGACAGGTGGTGAATCCCTTGCCGGTCATCGTTACCTCCGGTACTCGGTGCGGGGTGACGTACACGAGTACCGACCTGTTTCGCGCGGCAAACTCATCGCGTTCCGGCCGACGGTTTCCCGACGGCCGCCCGCGCCTTCGGGTCAGCGCCTGCGGGCGGCCTCGACCACGTCGCGGATGCCGTCCGCCGAGGTCACCCGGCGGGCGTACTCCGGCTGCCGCAGCGCGCCGCCCATGTAGGGGAGCGGGTTGCGGTGCGTCGCGGTGCTCTCCAGAACCGCACCGGCCGCGAAGTGCACCTCGCGCACGCCGGTGGCGGCCAGCACCCGGTCGATGTTGCGGGCGGTGATGCCGCCGCCCGGCATGATCACGATCCGGCCCGCGGCCTGTTCGACCAGGCGCGCGATCAGCGGTGCGCCCTCCAGCACGCTGCTGTCCTGGCCGGAGGTGAGCACCCGGTCGACACCGAGTTCGATCAGCTCCTCCAGCGCGGCGTGCGGGTCGCGGGTCATGTCGAAGGCGCGGTGGAAGGTGACCGAACGATCGCCGGCCGCGGCCATCAGCTGCTCGATCACCGGCCGGTCCAGGTCGCCGTCCGCGGTCAGCGCGCCGATCACCACGCCGTGCGCGCCGGCCGCCCTGATCGCCTCGACGTCCCGACGCATCGCGGCGACCTCGTACTCGTCGTACACGAAGTCGCCGCCACGCGGACGCACGATGACATGGACCCGGATCGTGTCGACGGCGGCCAGGGTCGTCTCGATCAGGCCGAGGCTGGGCGTGATGCCGCCCTCGAACAGGTCCGCGCACAACTCGACCCGGTGCGCGCCCACCCGTTCGGCGGCAAGCGCGCCGGGGACGTCGTCGATGCAGATCTCGTAGGTCGGGGTGGTGTCGGGGCCGGCGGTGACGATCATGGCGTGTTTCTCCCGGTGAGCGAGGATGAGCGGATGAGCGGAGGGGGACGTCAGGTCGGCATGGCGGTCACCCGGACCTCGCCGACCGGCAGACCGCCGCCCGGCACCGGTACGGACGCCCACTCGTGCGCCGCGGCCGTGTCCACGCCGAGCGTGCGCAACGCGGCCAGCGCGAGCGCGGTGGTCGCGCGCGGGCTGCCGTCGATCACCTTGACCGCGACCGCGTGCCCGGCGGTCGTCGCGGCCACGAACACGCCCTCGGCGCCGCCCTTGACCACGACGCCGGGCAGCAGCCGCATCACCTCGGTGTTGGCCTGCCCGTCCCCGCCGACGTAGCGCGGGTGCTCGCGCATCGCGTCGGCCACCGTGCGCCCGGGACCGTCGGACGAGGTGGCCAGCGCGCGGACGCCGCGGGCCAGCCCGGTCAGGGTCATCGCGAACACCGGCGCGCCGCAGCCGTCCACGGCGGTGTGTACCGTCGATTCGCCCGCCGACTCCTCGATGCCCTCGCGGACCAGCACCTGGAGCGGGTGCGCCGGATCGAGGTAGCCGTCGGTGGGCCACCCGGCCGCGACACACGCGGCCAACATCGCGGCGTGTTTGCCGGAACAGTTCATCCGCTCCCGCGAGTTTGCCTCGCCGCGCCCGATCATCGCCCGGTAGGCCGCCTCGTCCTCCGGCCGACTCGGCGGACACCGCAGCGCGTCGCCGGTCAGGCCGGCCGCCGCGAGGATCTCGCCCACCGCGTGCACGTGGAAGTCCTGCCCGGTATGGCTGCCCGCCGCGATGGCCACATGTGCCCCGACCAACGGCGCACCCGCGCGCAGACAGGCCAGCGCCTGGAACGGCTTGGCCGAAGAGCGGGGTATCACCGGCTCGTTCGGGTCGCCGAGCTCGATCACGGGCCGCCCGTCCGGGGCCAGCGCGACCAGGCTGCCGAAGTGCCGACTCTCCACGAAGCCGGAGCGGACCACCTCGGCCAACTCGGCGTAGCGGGTGCTGGGTTCGGGGCGCACGGTGTCCTCCTGGCGCATCGGGTCCTCCGGGTCGGGGCATTCGCTCGGGTCGCCGAGCACGGGTGGTGCGGTCACGGTCGGTGCGGTCGTGCGTGGCCCGCTCACAGCCGGCCGTCCGCGCCCGCGCGAGCCCGCAGCAGGGTCCGCAGGTTGCGGCGGCCGGCGGGGCGGAAGCCCTGCCGGGCCTCCAGCGTGCGGGCCAGCTTGGACAACGACGCGTTGAGCACGATGTAGACGAGCGCGATGATGATGTAGGTCTGGATCAGCAGTCGGTTGTAGCTGGCCAACACCCGGCCGCTGTAAAGCAGTTCGGAATAGCTGACGATGAAACCCAGCGAGGTGTCCTTGAGCAGGCCCACCGATTGGCTGACCAGCGACGGCAACAACCGGCGGATCGCCTGCGGCAGCACGATCAGCCGCATGGTCTGCGTGTCGGTCAGGCCGACGGCCAGGCCCGCTTCGCGCTGACCCCGGTCCAGGGACAGGATGCCGGCCCGGAAGATCTCCGCGAACACGGCGGCGGCGGACACCGACAGCGGCAACACCAGTTTCCAGAACAGCGGCAGGTCCACGCCGTAGTGCGGCAGTCCGAACAGGACCAGATAGACCAGCAGCAACACCGGAACGGTACGCATCACCTCGATGTACACGGTGGCCGGCCAACGCAGCGCACGACGCCGGGACAACCGCCCCAGGGCCAGTACGATGCCGCCGGCCACGGACAGCGCGGTGGCGACGGCCGCGGCGCGGATCGTGGCCCACAGGCCCTCCAGCAGATATCGCCACATCGGCCACGTGGTGTAGGGCCGCCACTTGTCCGCGTCGAGCTGGCCGTGGTCGGCGAACCGCCGTACGGCCAGGGCCAACAGCGCGGCCACCGTGACACCGGCCACGATGCCGGCGATGCGCATCCGGCGACGCGCGATCGGGCCGGGCTCGTCGAACAACACTCGGGACGCGCTCATCGCACGATCGCCACCTTCCGCTCGATCACGCCGGTGAGCAGGCCCGCGGCGGCGCAGATGACCATGTAGCCCAGGCCCGCGCCGACGAACACCGGGATCGGCTGCGCCTCCAGCAGGTTGACCCGGTTCGCGGCGGAGGTCAGTTCGACCACGCCCACCGCCGCGGCCAACGAGGTGTTCATGGTCAGCGCGATGAAGATGTTGCCGATCGGCTGGACCACGCCGCGCAGCGCCTGCGGCAGGATCACCAGACGCAGCGACTGGCCGAAAGTCAGTCCCAGGGCCCGGGCCGCCTCGGCCTGGCCGATGGAGACCGTGTTGATCCCGGAGCGCACCGCCTCGGCGATGTAGGCCGCCTCGTACAGCGCGATCACGATCACCGCGGTGGTGAACAGCGGGAAGATCACCCCGACTTCGGGCAGGCCGAAGACGAACAGCACGAGCAGGACCAGCAGCGGGGTGTTCTGGAAGGTCTCCACGTACACGGTGCCCACGCCGCGCAGGGCGGCGACGGGGGAGACCCGCAGGGCGGCCACCACGACGCCGATCAGCAGCGCGCCGGCGAAGGACAACGCGGTGAGTTCGAGCGTGGTGGTGATGCCGTCGGTGAAGGCGGAGAGATGTCGCAGCACGACATCCATCGGCGATGGCCTTTCGGGAGAGGGCGGGAAGGGACGCGCGGGTGGGGGCGACTCGGGTCGAGCGCCGGGGCGGGAGGGCGTGGTGTGCGGCCCTCCCGCCCCGGGGATCAGGAGCCGGGCACGCCGCCGATCGCGGGCGGGGTCGGCGGGTTGCCCTCGACGACGGTGCCCAGCGTCTGCTTCCAGACCGACTGCCACGAGCCGTCCTGGCCGATCTTGCGCAGCCAGTCGTTGACGAACGTCTTGAACGCGGCGTCGTCGTGCCCGAGTCCGATGCCGTACGGATCGGCGGTGAACGGCTCGCCGACCACGGTGGTGTCCGGGTTCTGCTTGACGTCCGCGACCAGGAGCGCCTGGTCCTGGACGTAGGCGTCGCCGCGGCCCTGGCGCAGCGCGGTGACGCACTCCGGGTCGCTGCCGAAGGTGACCACCTTCGCGTCGGGGGCGACCTGCTTGATCGCGGCGATGGCGGGCGTGTTGGCGCCGGCGATCACGGTCTTGCCGTTCAGGTCGGCCGGCGTCTTGATGCCGCCCGCGCCCTTCTTGACCAGGATGGCCTGGCCGGACGAGTAGTACGGACCGGCGAAGGCGACCTGTTCGGCCCGCTTGGGGGTGATCGTGTAGGTCTGGAAGACCACGTCGACGGTGCCGTTCTGGAGCAGCGCCTCACGGGTCTCGGTGGCCGAACTGACGATCTTCACCTCGGGCTTGCCGATGATGTACTTGGCGAGCAACCGGCCCATCTCGGCGTCGAACCCGTCCGTCTTGCCGGATATCGGGTTGAGCTGCGACCACAGCGGCGCGTCCTGCGAGCCGCCGACGATCAGATAGCCGCGCGCCTTGATCTTGGCCATCGTGGAGTTGGGCAGGATCGCGCTGTCCGGGGCGACGTCGGCCTTCTTGGCGACGTCCTCGCCGGCCGGCTTGGCGCCGCCGGGCACGTCCGAGGAGGAGCCCCCGGAGCAGGCGGCCAGCGCGGTCAGGGACAGGGCCGCGAGCACCGCCGGGACGGCGGAGCGCAGGCGACGCGGGGTTGCGGCGGCGCGCGGGCGACGCAGGGGGAAGCCGGACATCGGGGCCTTCCTTCGCAGGTGAGGGTGTGGTGGGGACGGGACGAGGGGGTACGGCCCGGTGGGCGCCGGCGAGGTACCCGGGGTGTCAGTGACTGAGCACCTTGGACAGGAAGTCCCGGGCGCGGTCCGTGGTCGGAGCGGTGAAGAAGGTGTCGGGCGTGCCGACCTCGACGATCTGTCCGTCGGCCATGAAGACCACGCGGTCCGCGGCCCGGCGGGCGAAGCCCATCTCGTGCGTGACCACGACCATGGTCATGCCCTCGCGGGCCAGGTCGACCATCACGTCCAGGACCTCGTTGACCATCTCCGGGTCCAGCGCGCTGGTCGGTTCGTCGAAGAGCATCACCTTGGGCTGCATGGCCAGGGCCCGGGCGATCGCGGCACGCTGCTGCTGGCCGCCGGACAGTTGTGCCGGGTAGTGGTCCGCCTTGTCGGCGATGCCCACCCGGTCCAGCAACGCCCGGGCCTGCCGGTCCGCGTCGCTCGCGGACAGGCCCTTGACCCGGGTCGGTCCGAGCGTGACGTTCTGCAGCACGGTCTTGTGCGCGAACAGGTTGAACTGTTGGAAGACCATGCCCACTTCGGTGCGCAGCCGGGCCAATGCCCGACCCTCGGCGGGCAGTTCCTCCCCATCCAGTAGGACCACGCCCGAATCGACGTTTTCCAGCCGGTTCAGACAGCGGCACAGGGTCGATTTGCCCGCGCCGGAGGGGCCGATCAGCACGACCACCTCGCCGGCGGCGACGGTCAGGTCCACGTCGGTCAGCACGCGGACCGCCCCGAACGACTTGTTGATGGCGCGTGCCTCGACCATGGGCGTCAGTACGGCGGAAGAAGGCGACGCGGACTTCATCAACGCTCCATCTTTGTTCGGAATCGAAGTTTCATGTGACAGTAGAAGTTGAATTCGAAGGAAGTCAATGCCTTGCTGGTTATTACGGGGTGTGCTATTCCTGTCACTGCCGTACCGCAGCAGGTGTGCCTCGAACGGGAGTGGGACGTTGGCTGGAAGCGCGGGTGACCTGGTGCGACTGGTGGCCAAGGGGCACGGTCGATCCCGGGCGGAACTCGCCCGAATGAGCGGAATGGCCCCGTCGAGCGTCTCCCTGCGCGTGGAGGAGCTCATCGACGCCGGGCTGTTGCGCGAGGACGGCGAGGGCGCCTCCCGGGGCGGCCGGCGACCCCGGCAGTTGCGCCTGCACGAGAACGCGGGCGTGGTGGTGGCCGTGGACGTGGGCACCCACCACGTCCGGATGGCGGTCCTGGATCTGGGCGGCCGGGTGCTGCTGGAGCGCGAACTCCCCGGCGACATCGCCGAAGGCCCCGAGCGGGTGAGCGAACGGCTGGTCGAGCACCTTCGGATGACGCTCCGTCAGGCATCGGTGGAGCAACTGCCGCTGCTCGGCGTCGGCATCGGCATGCCGGGCCCGGTCGATCCGGGCGCGGCCAAGGTGGTCGCGCCGTCCCGGATGCCCGGCTGGAACGAGTACCCGATCGGCCGCCGGATGAGCGAACTGCTCGGCGTACGCGTGGTGGTGGAGAACGACGCCAACCTGATGGCGGTCGGCGAACACCGCTACGGCTGGCCGGATCGGGACAACCTGATGGCGGTCAAGGCCGGCACCGGGATCGGCTGCGGCATCATCGCGTCCGGGAAGCTGCACCGCGGGCGCGGCGCGGCCGGCGACATCAGCCACGTCCCGGTGCACGTCCCCGAACCGGTCACCTGCTCGTGCGGGCACTCCGACTGCCTGGTTGAGTAATATAGAGGCGCGGCGCTGCAGGTGACTATGATCGCGC